>DAOUOW010000023.1 GCA_030626475.1 Chloroflexota bacterium
GCTAATTTACCGATAACAGCTCGGGAAAGGAGAATTGAAAAAGAAAAGGCAACTGAAACCGGCCTATATGTGGCAGAAAGAATCCCGGCTGTGATCATAATTGAGATAAATGCCGAGCCAACCCCGTTAACTTACGAAAAAATCTCGGACTATCTAGTTCAGGGGAAAACCGGGGAAATTCTGCCCAAGATAGTCGAGGAAGTGAAAAAATTGAGGAAGGGATGATTTAGAGCGGCAAGCTACTGCGCTCGTGGCTCCTTTCCACTGTAGCCTATTCCCCCAATCCTTACCGTGAGGTCTTCCCCGACCTCCACCCGAGCCCCCAGTATGCTTTCCACCAACCACAGGTTGGTTTCTACGTGCTCGGTCATCCGTGGGAGCCGGTACTCGCTTAGCCCTTCGGCGAGAGCAGCATAGAGGATGAGCTGGTCAGCAAGGTATCTATCCACGGTGGCACCTGTCGATAGGTCCTCCACCAGAGTTCTGGCCACATACCTCGCGATCTCCTCAGAGCTCCTCCTCGGCTGCCCAGCCATATCAGCCCCGATTATGCACCCGGCGTCAGTTTGAGCGTATACGGCGAGGGCGGCCCCTGCCTGAAGCGCCGTGTCGTCATAGATCGCCTCTATCCGGGCATCATATCCCCTGGCCATGAGCGTCTCCCTGCACTTCTGAGCCATGCGCCGGCTCACCTTTCTCTCCCTAAGGTGAGAGGAAAGGGCAGTGCCTTCGATCTTGATAAGCTTGCCCTGCTCCCGCAGCCTTAGGGGCTGGACACTTCCCTCAACGGGGCGCACCTTCACCTCAATGACCCCTCCCCCTTTAGGAACATAGCCGGGGCGGATTATCTCAAGCTCAGCCCCAATCCCCATCTTAGCAAGAACAGGGAAAAGGACGTGCTGCATATGGTATACAGAGGGGGCAAAATCCTGGAACAGGCCACCCGATATTCTGAAACAACTCGCTTTGGTGGCAAAGCAAGCCGCCGGAAGCACAGTCATGGCGAGCATGGTGGTGGAGCCAGCAGTGCCGATATCCCATTCATAATTGCCACCGCTTATCCCCTTTTCCGCTCTGAAGGTTATCTCGCCAGAGCCGACCTTGCCCCCTTTGAGTGTGCCGTGGCATAACTCCCTGACCGCCTCAATGGCCTTGAGGTGTTGCGGCCTTAGCCCTGGCTTATCCCTCCGCGCTCTGATATTGGTGAGGCAAAGTTCCTCCCCAAGGAGGCATGCCAGCGCTACAGCATACCTCACAATGGTACCGCTTCCTGACCTCTGCGCCCCATCTACGTAGAGCATTTTGATCCCCGCTCAGCTAGCTGGCGCTGACGGCAAAGCCAAAAGAACGAATTGCTCGATTCGGAATAGACTTGCCGGGAGATCCCATAGGCTAATAAACTTGCTCCCTCCCGGCATACTAATAGGGGACACGACAATAGTTGCCACCAAAGGATGCGGAGCAGTCCCGGTTCACCGTGCGGAACTCCTCACGGGGGCTTACAAACCAGCACTGAGGCAAAGGAGCAGGCTCTATCCCTCTCCTGTTCAAATATGGAGTATTCCAGCCTTTTTCAGTATAACAAAACAGGGCTGGAAAAGCAGGAGCTGCCGCTGGCCGTGGCCAGTACCTTTTGCGGTCTAGCCTTTACCGATGCGGAATACCTTTGTGCCGCAAACAGGACACACGCCCTGAGTAGCAGGACGCCCATTCTTCAAGGTGACGGATCTTGGGTTCCTAATTTCCCTCTTTGCGCGGCACTTCATGCAATATGCTTCCATCTAAGACTCCTTTCTCTTTACCTTGTCATGAACGATAGTAAACAACCGCATATCTATCAAAGGCCTCTGGCTTTAAGAGGCAGGGACAAACCTGGCTCGTATGTCCAACCACTTCCTTCTGGCTGTATCGGGCCAGCTTCTGGCGTTGCCAGGCATATTGATAAGCACCCGAGGCAAAGTCACCAGCCCTCCAGGCAGCAGGAAGACTACGAATAGCAGAATGCCACCGAAAAATATACCGGCATACTCCCTAAACATGCGTAAACCCTCGGTAAGACCGACTAGCACGAAAGCGCCAACGATAGGTCCGAGGGGGGATAACACGCCACCAGCAACAGCACAAACCTTAATAAGGAGCGCATTTAGGAGTATAAAGGCCTGTGGGGAAACATAGTGCCAGTAGTGAGCCTCGAAAGCGCCAACCATTCCAGCAAAAAAGCCAACTATAACGAAGCATATCAGTCTAAACTTGAAGGTATCCATACCCACATGTCGGGCCAATGAATCGTTCAGGGCCATAGCATAGAATGACAAACCCACTCGAGTACGCTCTATGCGATACATAACGGCTATCGTAACTACCGCGATGATTATTATCAAATACAAATAGGGGGTCTGATTGATGCCAAAACCCCCGTATCCCGGAAGCGAGAAGGATGGGATATCAAGAACCCCGGCGGGGCCGCCGGTTAAACTATCCCACATTATCAATACATAGCGAACGAGCTCAACGAAAGCCATGGTAAGAATAGCAAACATCAAGCCAGGAACCTTGAGGGTAATGTAGCCGATGGGTATGGCAATGAGGGCTGCTATTAGAGCCCCGAAGAACAGGCCAGTCCAAGGGTTATTGAGTACAGCTATGTCCGCCTTTGTGACAAGTAACGCCGAGCCATAAGCCCCGATGCCAGCGAAGGCAATAGCGCCGATGGTAAGTCGCCCGGTAAGAAAGAGGAGACGAAACCCATAGGAAAGACAAACCATGATAAGACACGAGATTAGCACCATCACCCAGTACTGGGAAATAAGCTGCGGTGAATAAAACAGGAGGGCGAGCACAATGATGGATGCTATAATTATTATCTTCGTTCTTCGGCCCATCTTCTCCTGCCTAACAATTTGGTTCCGAAAGCATATCTAAAGCTGACCCCTAGTTCACTGATTGCTTACTCACCAGGCATCCCTACAGTTATTTTTTTGCCGAAAAGGCCCCAAGGTCTGACTAGGATTACCACCACCAGCAATACGAACATTGCAATGTAACCGGCTTGAGCGTTGATGTAGGTAATGGAAAAGCTTACTGCCATCCCGAGCAGGAGGCAGGCACACAGGCAGCCGTAAAAGCTTCCCAGACCACCAATGATGATCGCCAGCATCCCCTTGATCATCCAGGCAAGCCCGACGCCGATCGAGGCACCATACTTCGGGGCCATAAGCCCACCACCCACCGCTGCTAGAGCACAACCTATGAACATAGCATATCTAGCCATGCCAAGTGCGCCTATTCCCTGCAAGTTAGCAGTATCTGGATCTACGGCTGTGGCACGCATTGCCCGGCCAATCCTGGTCTTGGCAAGGAAAAGGCCCGACCCCACGAGACAACCCAGACCTGCCCCAATTACCAGCCAGTCCCAGTTGCGCATGATAAACCAGCCCTTAATCCCGGATGTCCCTGAGATAACAGTGCCTACAGTTTTGGTTTCCGGCCCAAAGAACTGAACCACGCCGCCCTCAAAGAGGTATATTAACGCGACGCCGACACAGATGATGGGAACAAAATTGCCGTAGAAACGGCGGAAGGGAAACCTTTCCATGACTATCCCCCCCATACCCACAATCAACAGGCCAAGTAAGGCGGCAAGCCAGAAGTTAAGGTTATAGGTTTCCCTGAAGCCCCAAGTGCAAAAGCCGCCTAGCACCAGGATATGACCATGAGCGAAGTTCAAGACGCGAGCAACGCCGAGGACGAGGTATAATCCCACAGCTACCATCGCTATGAGTCCTGCCTCTAGCACCCCACCCCAAAGAGACTGGATAAATGTACCTACATCCATATTTTCAGCCGCCCAAGAAGGCCCTTCTCACTGCCTCGTTGTGTAAAAGCTCTTTGCCCGCGCCCTCAAGCGTGACCCTGCCGGTCTCCAACACGTATCCTCGGTCTGCTAAGTTGAGAGCCATTACCGAATTCTGCTCCACCAAGAGAACACTGACCCCCGAGCGGTGGATATCGCTGATAATGCGAGCCACCTCTTGCACCACTATCGGGGATAGACCAAGCGATGGTTCATCCAGTAACAGCAGCTTTGGCCTGGACATCAGGGCTCGAGCTATAGCCAGCATCTGCTGCTCGCCACCGCTTAGAGTGTTTGCGTCCTGCTTCGCCCTCGTTTTTAATATCGGGAAGCTTTGGTAAATCGCTTCCATATCCCTAGCTATCTCAGCCTTGTCCTTGCGAATATGAGCGCCGACCTGGAGGTTCTCCTTCACGCTCATCATCATGAAAACGTGCCTCCCCTCAGGACAGTGACCGATGCCCACTCTAACGATGTGTGCTGTAGGCTTCCTATCAATCCTCTCGCCCATGAACCGGATCTCCCCTGAGGTTAGGCGTTTCAGCCCAGAGATAGTTCTCAAGATACTAGTCTTGCCCGCGCCATTGGCACCGATGAGGGCCACGATTTCCCCCTCAGCCACCTCAAACGAGGCCCCCTGTACCGCCTCAGCACCACCATAGTGTATCCTCAGGTCTTTAACTTCAAGTAGCATAGTCTTCCTGACTCCCCAGGTAGGCTTCGATAATATCCGGGTTCTCTCTTATTTCTTCAGGTCTACCCTCAGCAATCTGCTTGCCGAAGTTGAGAGCCACAATCCGATCACAGATGCCCATGACCGCCCTCATATTATGCTCCACCACCACCAGGGTCACTCCCAGCTCATCGCGTATCTTACTAAGCCTGTCCATCTGAACTCGGACCTCCTCCGGGTTCATGCCGGTAACCGGCTCATCCAGCATCAGTAGCTTTGGTTGAGTAGCCAAAGCTACAGCCACGCCGAGTCCCCGTTTATGACCGTGAGGCAGACCCCCCGTATTCTCAAGCGCGATTTCTGCTAAACCCAGCAGCTTCAATAGGTCCATCGCCTGTTGCATGATCTCAGCCTCTTGTTGACGGTAACGGGGGGTGTTGAAGAAGGTGCGCCAAACCCCAGCCTTGGCACGCATGTGGCATGCGGCAAGTACATTTGCGATAGCGGGGAAGGCATCAAATAAATAGGTGATTTGAAAGGTGCGGCTGATCCCTCTCTGGGCTATCTTGTTTGGCTTTAAGCCGGTTACGTCCTCATCATTGAAGAACACTTTGCCCGAGGTGGGTGAGAAAACGCCGCTTATGCAATTGAACACCGTGGTCTTGCCCGCACCATTAGGCCCGATGAGCCCCAGGATTTCTCCTTCACGGACATCAAAGCTCAAATCATCAACTGCGGCGAGGCCGCCAAAATACTTGGTAAGATTCCGAACTTCAAGGAGAGGCATTCTTTAATTATCCCCTCTTAATTCAACTTGTAGCCGCTACCGACTACCCCTCCCCCCACTGGCAGACATATTATTCGATAACACAGCTCCTGTCAAGGGGGTAATGCTGCTTGCTTCAATATGCCTGCATGAGCAGAATCATATATACAAAAGTAGATTTTGTCAAGGGGGTACGTTACAGACATTACAGACATTGATGTGCCTACTTGCAAGGATGGGATGCAATCGGCTATACTTAAATTCGTGAACGGAAAGCTTTCCCCAGCTTTTCAAGGATAGAGAACATTATAAAGCAGGAGGTCAAATTTTATGGCAACATTGGCACCATTTAAGGAAGCAGTAGATGCCGTGGAGGAGGCGGGAGGCGAAGCGTTTAAACTTTGCTATCAATGTGGCCTTTGCACTGGCATCTGTCCCTGGAATACGGTTCGAAGCTTCCTCGTGCGCAGGATGATGCATGAAGCGCAACTGGGCTTAATTGACTTTGAGGGTGAAGATGTTTGGCTTTGCGCTACCTGCCGTGCATGCGTGGAGCGATGCCCCCGGGAAGTGCCGATAATAGATATCATGAGGGCATTGCGCCGCACCGTAGTAGGACTGGGTGTGGGACCTATTCCCGATTCGCTGCGCCTCACTATGAAGAACATCTCCGCCCTGGGCAATCCCCTGGGGGAGGAAAGAGAGAAAAGGGCTGACTGGGCTCAAGGATTGGATGTCAAGTCGTTCACCAAGGACACTGAGCTGCTTTATTTCCCCTGCTGCATCCCTGCCTACGATCCAAGGGGTAAGAAGATAGCCCGTGCCATGGCTGGCATTCTCAAGGCAGCGGGGGTAGATTTCGGGATTCTAGGCGCTGAGGAGAACTGCTGTGGCGAGAGTGTGCGCAAATCGGGGGATGAGACCCTGTTTGAAGGCCTGGCCCAAAGCAACATCTCCATCTTTGACGAAAAGGGGGTCAAGAAGATCGTTACCAGTTCCCCCCACTGCTACAATACCTTCAAAAACGAATATCCCGAGCTTGGTGCCAATTTCGAGGTAATACACTATACCCAATACCTTGCAGAGCTAATTAGGGACGGGAGGTTAAAATTCACCAAGGAGATCAATAAAAGGGTTACCTATCACGATCCCTGTTATCTGGGAAGGCACAATGGCATCTACGATGAACCTCGTGAGATTCTGGAGAGCATTCCCGGTTTGGAACTAGTGGAGATGCCCAATTCTCGGGAAAACAGCCTCTGCTGCGGTGGTGGTGGAGGCAGGATCTGGATGGAGACCAAGAAGGGGGAAAGGTTCTCTGACATCAGGATTGAGCAGGCAATTGGGCTGGGAGCGGAGTTCTTGGTCACCGCCTGTCCCTATTGCATCATCAATTTCGAGGATAGTGTGCTCACAGCCGATAAAAGCGAAATAATCCAGGCTAAGGACATCTCCGAGCTGGTTGAGCAAGCAATCTAGCACCTAAGGAGTTAATATGAACATGGATGAAAGAAGAATCGGCGTTTATGTCTGCCACTGTGGAACCAACATTTCAGCTACGGTTGATATTGACGCGGTAACTTCCTATGCCCGTAGCCTGGACTCGGTAGTGGTAGCCCGCGACTACAGGTTTATGTGTTCTGACCCCGGCCAGGATCTTATCAAGCAGGATATCAAGGAACTGGGGCTCAACCGGGTTGTTGTCGCCTCCTGCTCACCGCAGATGCACGAGCCCACATTCAGGAGGGTTTGCGAGGATGCAGGCCTCAACCGCTATCTGTTTCAGATGGCAAATATTCGGGAGCACTGCTCCTGGGTGACGGAGGACGGTAAAGAGGCTACCGACAAGGCAAAGGCATTGATCAATGCCGCGGTGAGGAGGGTCTTCTACCAAGAAGCCTTAGAGATCACGGAGATCCCTGTCAATCCCAACACCCTGGTTGTGGGCGGGGGCATCGCCGGCATTCAGGCAGCGCTGGAGATTGCCAATTCCGGCAACAAGGTCTACCTTGTGGAGAGAGAGCCCTCGATAGGTGGGCACATGATACAGCTGGACAAGACTTTCCCCACCCTTGACTGCTCCGCCTGCATCCTAACCCCTAAGATGAGCGATGTAGGCTCCCACCCCGATATCGAACTCATGACCTATAGCGAGGTGGAAGAGGTCTCCGGTTATGTGGGCAATTTCAAGGTCAGGGTCAGGAAAAAGGCCCGTTATGTGGATGAGGAGAAGTGCACTAGCTGTGGTGTCTGCCAGGAGAAATGCCCGTGGAAGGCACCAAGCGAGTTCGATGCCGGGATAGGCGAAAGGAAGGCAATTTATATTCCCTTCCCACAGGCAGTTCCCAATATCCCCGTTATCGACACCGAAACGTGCGTCTACTTCAAGACAGGCAAATGTCGTGCATGCGAGAAGTTCTGCGAGGCTGAGGCGATCGATTTCGAGCAGAAGGACCAATACATGGAGTTGGAGGTCGGCAACATCATCGTCGCTACAGGCTATGATGTCTTCGACCCTTCGCCCATCACTCAATATGGCTACGGACGTTACGATAATGTGCTCACTGGCATCGAGTTTGAGCGGATGTGTAATGCCACCGGTCCCACAGGGGGTAACATCGTTCTCAAGGACGGGTCAGCCCCGGAGAGCATTGCCATCATCCACTGCGTGGGCAGCCGAGATAAGCACTATCACGCCTACTGCTCGCGGGTGTGTTGCATGTATGCCCTCAAATTCGCTCACCTGATAACGGAAAAAACCGATGCCGAAGTATACCAGATGTATATTGATATGCGCTGTTTTGGAAAGGCATACGAAGAATTCTACGAGCGCATCACCGAAGAAGGGGTTAAGTTCATCCGCGGTAAGGTAAGTGAGGTTACCGATCAGGCGATTAGCGAGGAGGAAAAGGGGAAGCTGATCCTCGTCGTTGAGGACACATTGCTCGGCTCTATGGTAAGGGTCCCCGCGGATATGGTTATCCTCTCCACTGCCATCGAGGCACGCTCCGATGCTGAGCAAGTGGTGAGGCTTTTCTCCCTAAGCCGCAGTGCCGATGGCTTCTTCTTGGAGCGGCATCCCAAGCTGGACCCAGTAGCCACAATGACCGACGGAATTCAGGTGGTAGGTTGTTGCCAGGGGCCTAAGGACATCCCTGATACCGTGGCCCAGGCCTCAGCAGGAGCAGCGCGGGTCCTGGCGATGATCTCTAAGGGCAAGGTGGAGCTTGAGGGTATCACTGCTGTCGTCGATGAAGAGCAATGCTCCGGCTGCAAGACCTGCATTCCCCTCTGCCCGTTCAACGCTATTTCCTTCGATGAGGAGAAGAAGGTCTCTGGCATCAATGAGGCCCTGTGTAAAGGCTGTGGCACCTGCGTTGCCGCCTGTCCCAGTGCCGCCATCACTCAAAGGCACTTCACCACGGAGCAGATCATGGCTGAGTTGGAAGGGGTGCTGGTGTGAGCCCCCGATAGCAACTCCAAGATGGGCGGCCTTGCCTTGTCTTGATACTGCCCGAGAAGTATTAGGAGGAGGAGTTGCATGAAGAAGTGGTTATCTTTAGCAGTGAGTGTAGTTTTATGCCTGGCGCTGGTTATTGGCACCGCCTGTGGCGGAGGCGGAGAGGAGGCAGAGGAGGAAGAGGGGGTAACCGAGCTTAAGTTCGGCTTCGGGCTATCGCTGACCGGCGTTGCTGGAGCCGTCATGGGCATCCCGGCAAGAGACGCATTCAAGTTAGGTATTGAGGAGATCGGGGTGTTCGAGGTGGGCGGAGAGCAATACCGGTGGAAGGCCATCTTCGAAGATAATCTTTTCACTACACCGGGCGGGTATTCTTCAGCCAACAGGTTGATCTATGAGCATGATGTAGACGTCATGTTCCAGTCTGGTGCTGATCCCGGGCTGGCTGCTGAACCTTTATGTGACGCAGTGGGGATGATACTCGACATTGCGGGTGCCAACTGGGACCAGTTCACGCCGGATAAACCCTACATGTTCCAAGTGGCCGCCACCTGGGCAATGGGCTATGTAGCCTTCTTTGACTGGCTGTCCCAAGAGCACCCCGAGGTGCAGCGTATCGCTAACGTTCACACTGATGATGCTATGGGATACCAGCAGCGCGATGCTGTGGAGGCGTGTTGTGACTACTATGGTCTTAAACTTAAGGATATAGCCACCCCTCTTGGGATGACGGAAGAGGCTCATCTAGTAACCGTTCTGATGCCTTTCAAACCTGACCTCATTATAGGTGGTGTTACCTTACTAGGTCAGATGTGGGACAGGGGCTATGACGGGCTCGCCCTGTCCACTTACTGGCTGGAACTCTACGGCGAGCAGGAAGGATGGGATAGGTGTGAGGGCTATTATATCACTATGCCCCACCCGCTGGGTGACCCGTGGCCTGAATCGGCAGTCCTGGCTGATGAGTTCGAGGCTCGCTTCGGTATGGAGCTTGTCCCGGCTGCGTACTGGACGTTTATGGTGGTATCTGTGATGACCGAAGCGCTAAAGCAGGCCGGCACCGTGGATGACACCGAAAAAATCCTGGAGACTATGGAGAGCCGCGCTGGGTTCGAGACCCTGGTTGGGCCCCTCTATTTCGGCCTCGAGGAGCTTAATGGCATTGGCCATGTGGCAATGTGGCCGATGCCCATCTACCGGGTCACAGGGGAGCGCGAGTACGAGGTAGTAAAGCTGTACACCGCGGAGGAGATAGAGACGCTGGCTATCGAGATCTTTAAGTAGCCAGGAAGAGTTTCCTCAGCTGGATTTGCCATTTGAGCCACCATCCCCGATTCCCTGAGCATGGCCACAAACTGGCTGTTGAACCTTGGCCCGCAACTGGAGGGCCAAGGTTCATAATGGAAGCCTGGCCTAGATATGGTCAAATTCTCGCCCTCATCGCAAGCCCCCTCCCTTTTCCCCACCGAGGGTGGCTTTCAGATCAGGGAATGGCTTGACACTCCACGGCTGCGTGTCTATCATTGGGTCATCTTACGAAAGGAGAGAGGTCATGCTCACGAAATACGATGATTTTGTTTGCCATCAGATCGCTTCCACCTTCGATCACCCCGTCACCAGTGATAGGAGCTGGTGCGAGAAGCTGTGGCTAACCGCCCACGACCCCTCGGGTAAGCTCGTCATTGATACTGGCTACGGCTATCATCCCAACAGGAATGTCATCGACGGTCACGGCGGGGTAACTATCGATGGCAAGACCCAGTACTACACGTTGTTCTCCCGGGAGCTGCGCCCCCAGATCGATGAGGTCAAGGTCGGCCCCTTGTCTTATGAGGTCCTCGAAGGGATGAGGCGGACAAGGTGGATTATGGAGGAGAATGAGTATGGGGTGAGCTTTGATGTGGAGTTCACAGCCAGGATGGCTGCCCACGAGGAGATCCCCCAGTTTGGCCGTCAGATGGGTCGCGTGGTGAATGATATTCGCCGCTTTGCCCAGCAGGGTCGGGTCAAGGGGTGGGTCAAAGTGGAGGGGCAGACATATGAGCTGACGGAGGACACCTTCTGGGCCCAAAGGGACCATTCGTGGGGCATAAGACCGACCATGCTGATGGGTGTCCAAGAGGTGGGAGTTCAGCCGCCGCCGGAGATTGGGCGAGGCTTCTTGTTACAGTGGTGCGACATGCAGTTCGAAGACTGGGGTATGCTGTACCATCTGTGGGAGGACCACGAGGGTAAAGCCCGCTTCTTAAGCGGCGCAGTGGTCTATCCCGTGGGGGACCCCAGGGAGGAACTGCCAGTGGTGAAGGTGGAGCACGACTTTGATTTCTATCCCGGCAGCCGCAGGTGGAAGTCAGGGAAAGTGACCTGCACCGCTGCCGATGGCTCCAAGAAGGAGGTAACCTTGCGCCCCCTGACCGTTTACTATCTTCGGACTGGAGGTTACTTCGGCTACAAAGAATGGTTTCAGGGGAAGTGGATGGGCCCCTTCTGGAAGGATGGGGGCAAGCTGGACATCTCTGACCCCAAGACGGCCGATGAGCTTTACGGTATAAACGACGTTGTCTGCGAGTACCGCTGTGGCAACCAGGTCGGCTATGGGATAATCGAGTTTTGGATTGCCGGGGAATACCCGCGCTATGGGTTTTAGGGGTCCGGGAGGATAAGATCAGGCCTGAAAACCAGGAAAAGGGGGTAGTCTAAGAATGCTGCTGGAGCGGTTTGCCCTCAGCGACAGGGTGGCAATTGTAACCGGGGCAGGCAGGGGCATCGGTAAAGGCATTGCCCTGGGCTTTGCTGATGTCGGCGCCCATGTGGTGGTTGCCGCCCGCACCGCATCCGACATCGAGAACACAGCCACCGAGATTCGAGCCATGGGGAGGAGAGCCCTAGCCATCCCCACCGACGTCTGCGTTGCAGAGCAGGTGGAGAACATGGTGCAAAGGACGGTGGACGAGTTTGGCCGCATAGATATCCTGGTGAACAATGCCGGGGGTACCTTATTTGCCGGCCCCTTTGACAGTTGGAGCGAGGAGCTCTGGGATGGAGTCATCGCTCTGAACCTGAAGTCCCACTTCTTGTGCAGCAAGGCGGTGGCCAAGGTGATGATGGAGCAGAAGAAGGGATGTATCATCGGCCTCAGCTCCTTGACTGGTCGCCTGGCGACTCCCTACCTGGCGCCCTATGCTGCCTCCAAGGCGGCCATCGCCAACCTCACTCAAACGCTGGCCTACGAGCTGGCCCCCTATGGGATTCGGGTGAATGCCATCTCACCGGGCAAGGTCCTGACCGCCACCACAGGCCTCAAGTGGTCCACCCCGGAGATCCAGGCTGAAGAGGCCAAGGACGTTTTCCTCGGGCGCATTGGGATGCCTGAGGATGTAGCCCTGCTAGCCATCTTTCTCGCCTCCGATGCTGCCAGCTGGATCACGGGGGAGACCTTTTCCATCACCGGCGGCTCAGGGCTGCTGGCGCTGCTGTGATGTGGCGACGAACTGTGGGACTATGCCAGAACTAGACCTCTGTAAATTGTCCCCCAAGAATGTCACCACTGCGTTCAGAGCAGATGGCAGTCGCACGAAGGTCGCTCTAACCCCGTAGGCAGATTCTCGACCAGGTCTAGCACTTCAGCGAGAGCCACAATCCTGACAGTGGGGGTCCTTCTTTACCGTGAGTTCTCTAAACTTTGTGCTCAAGCCGTCCCATACCAGGAGCCTGTTGCGCAACAGCTCCCCAATCCCTACGATGTGTTTTATTACTTCTGTAGCCTGAATACAGCCTATGATACCAGGGGTAACCCCAACTACAGGGAAGGTTGCCGAAGGTGGGGGCTCAGGAAACATACACCTTAAACAAGCCGTTTCCCCGGGGATAATAGTGCTTGCCATCCCATCCAGCCCGTAGACGCTGCCATGGAACAAAGGTATATTCCTCTTCAAGGCGGCTTTGTTCAGCAGGTACCTCGTGGGGAAGTTATCCATGGCATCGACTATTAGCTGGCAGTCCCCGACGAGCTTCAGGATGTTATCTTCGGTTATGTCTTCCGCTATTACCTCTATTTTGATATCGCTATTCATTTGCTGAAGCTTCTCTCCAGCGGATTCTGCCTTTCCCCTAGCTATATCTTTGTCCCAATGTAGTATTTGCCTATTAAGGTTGCTTAGCTCCACTACATCTCTGTCCACTATTCGGATTTGCCCCACCCCCGCCACTGCCAGATAGATGGAAATAGAAGAGCCTAATCCCCCTGCTCCAGCGATGAAAACCTTGGCCTGCTTCAGCTTTTCTTGCCCCCTCTCCCCGAACCCATCCATCATTATTTGCCTTTGGTATCGGTCACGCTCTGTTGTGGTAAGCACATTAACCCCTTCGAGATTTCTGCGATGAATAGGCCTAACCCCCGGACAGGCTCACGGAGAGAGAGACCTGGCTGCCATCGTGGAGCGGGTGTGCTAGGTCCCTGACCTGTTCATTGTTCACAAACATTAAAATACCGCGGTGGAAAGCCTGATTCTGGGAGTCCCACATCCACACTGGCAACTTGTCCCCTACCCTGCGCCCCACTTCCTGGAGTAGCTCTCCCAGGGTGATAGCATCGCTTAATTCCACCTCCATACCAGGCATGCCAGCGTAATACCTCACAATGTTGAAAAAGGTTACTTCTACCCTCATTTCATCCCTTTCATGCCATCGGCATCAGCGAGGCCAGAAACAAAATAGGAGCCTACCGCATCTCTTTGGTGTCGCTGAGATCGGGGATGCCTTGTAAACAGGACCGATGTTTCTGGCAGGGTCTCCCCAGTTAGATATTAGGCCAAGAGAGCCAGCTTCCTGGCTATTTCCCTAACCGCCACCACACTGGGCGAATTGTCTTCAAGATCATAAATCGGCTTGCCCACCAGGTCATGCTGGGTTATGTTCACGTCTTCGGGGATAAACCCCACAACTTCCAAGCCCGCTTGTTCAGCAGCTTGCCTTAGCTGTTCTTCTTGCCCCTCTCTCACCCTGTTAACTACCAATCCCATTCTTGTGCCCCCTTTGGCTTTGCGCTTGTGGGCCACCTCATTGATGAGGGCAGCGGTCTGGACGCCTCTAATCGTGGCATCGGTTACAATTAACGGTATGTCAACTTTGCGGATCACTCTCCTATTTATTTGCTCCACACCAGCCTCACCATCGATGAGAATAATATCAAAGCTTCCAGAGAGGGATTCTATGGCATCCCGCAGAAGGTCATTCACAGGACAAAAACATCCCGGTCCCTCCCGTTTACCCATTGCCAGCAGGGCAAATCCATCCAGCTCGACGAGGGCCTCGAGAATCATGTAATCAAGCATGCTGACTACTTCGATTTTCTCCTTCTTGCCGCCAGAACGCGCGGCTCTGATTATTTCCTCGCTAACATCCCCGATGGTCTTGGCCACGCTCACTCCCAGCGCCTGAGGCAAACCTACTACCGGGTCAGCATCGACGACCAAGAGCTTGCCATTGCTCCCAACAAGGACCTTGGTCAGGAGCACGGTAAGGGCTGTCTTTCCCACTCCACCCTTGCCGCATATGGCAATCGATCTTGTAGCTGATGAAGTCCGGTTCATACCCATGTATTGCCTGTCCTCTCCTTGCTCACCGATTAGCTAGGTTCCCTGACTACTCCAGTGGCCTTTTTTCGGCGCAACTTGACCCATTCCCGGATGCTATCGCATATCACTTTCTCGTCGCAAGTCTCGCAGGTATACTCACTACACTCATAGGTGCCATCGTCCTGTCGCCTCAGTTTCCTCAGCTCTCCACTGAACTTGCGCACGCCAGCGGCAATGCCATCTAATTGGTTCACATCCTCCTTGCTCGAGGTAACGAAAACAACCTCCGTGGCCTGGACCAGGGGGTGCTTCCATCTGAAGATTGCCATTAATGCCCGGCCCAGAGTTTCGAAGGAAAAGCCTCTGCCTGCTGCCTCCTTGCCGACCCTGCTCCACACCCGACGTGGTACGCTTCTGAGCATGTAGCCCTCTATCTGGTCCGATGTGTACTGGGTCCTCTCCAGCTCTAAATGATGCTCTTCCTTGAGCTCAGTGCCGCCGACTATTATCACCTGGCCGAAAGGTAGGCTCTTTCCCTCACTTTCCTGGATATCGGCGCCAATCAAGGTAATGCGCCCATCCTCAACGCAGGAAAGATCATCGCTCCATATCATAAAAGCACAAGAGGCAACACTGGGATTACCTAATTCAACGAAGGTATCTTCCTTCAGTATCGGGTTTCTTTTATCTTGGGAACCGACGCCAACCGGCAGGCCGTGAACAAGCTTTTCATCCTCGGTATCGCACTTGATTTCCGTGATCAGCCTACCCTGCCTTCTCTTCTCCGCTATGTATTCCCGAACCTTGGCTAGGTGTATCTCATATGCCTTCATGCCACCATCCCCGGCTCACAATCAAAATTATCCTTCTTCTGTAGGGTGGCTCTGCTGTGGCATCTTCGCGAGCTTTCTATTTTGACGACGCACTCCGCTCCAATCTCTCCGTTGCTAGCAATGCCGCCCCGATGGCTCCGATGATCTGCGGGTCTTCAGGAAGTCTTACTATCTCGGTGTCCAATCTCTTTTCCAGAACGTCGATTAATCCCGCATTCTTGGCACAGCCGCCAGCGATGGTAATGTCATTTTTAGCGCCAACCCTTCTCACCAAGGTCACCAATCTGCTCGCTATCGAAGCATGGATCCCATTGGCTATATTGGCTACCTCCTCACCCTCATTGAGTAAGGTTATGACCTCGGACTCGGCGAATACGCTGCACTGACTGGTTATGACCGCTGGGTTTGTCGCTTCCAGGGATATGGTCGATAACTCCTCCAGGGTCAACCCTAAAGCCCGAGCCATATTCTCCAGGAATTTTCCTGTCCCGGCAGCGCATTTGTCATTCATGACGAAATCGATCACCCTACCGCTATCGTCAAGCCCGATGACCTTCAAATCCTGGCCCCCGATGTCGATGATGGTCCTTACCGAGTTACGCAGCCAGTGAGCCCCCACGCCATGACAGGTTATCTCCGAGATATTTTCATTGGCGAAGGGAATCTTTAGCCTGCCATAACCTGTGCCCACGATGTAGTCCAGCTCCTCCAGGGAGGAAAGGCCGACCTTTTCCATCACTTCATTTATAGCGATACGGGCAGTCTCCTCCGGCCTAGGCCTACACCACATGATGGTGTAGGAGGCAATGGTGTGGTCATTCATGATGACGGCCTTACCAGTGGTAGAGCCGACATCACAGCCGGCAACAATCACGCTATGCGCCTCCTTTCTTGCGCTCCATAACGGTTTCGAGAAACTCTCCTACCCTCGCTTTGACCTCCTCATCAGAGACCACCCTGGAATCACCGATATCGGCGTCAAACATCATTACTGGAATTCCGCGCTCGCGACAGAGATCGCTAAGATAGCCATAGGAGCCTCTGAGCCACTTGCAGCCGAAAGCACCGTTGACGATAATGCAATCCGCTTGATACTCTTCAAACGCATTCAGGGTGTCTTCGATTATGATGTCGGACGAGCCTCGGCCCTGTCTGGCCATGTAGCCATGCAGCGCCCTCTTCGCCATCCCCCTGATAGTGCTTTCCGGGGTGGAGGTATCTATTGGCTCGAACGAGGTCCAGTCATATATCGCCAGCGCAATCACTGCTCCCATTTCCGCCATCCAATTGAACAACGCGGGGCTCCAGAGCACGGGCAAATAGTTCCAGACCACCCTCACCTTCTCCTCCGGGACTGCCGTTTCTCCGTTAGCTACTCGCGCCTTTAAGGCATCGAGTCGGGCTTTGATAGCCGCAGTAGCTGAAGGACTGCCAAAGGTGGTCAGAATTTCCGCGGGACTCCCCCAAGGGCCATTCTGGGGCAGAGGTTTCAGTCTCATCAGCTCTTTCCCCTCAAGCCAATACTCGATATAGCGGTTACTTTCCTCCGCCACTTCCTTAAGCCGGTCGTAGTCCAATTTCTTCCCGCTGTGCTCCTCCATGAAGGAAATGAGCCCTTTGTACTGGTTCACCCAGTAGTCCATGGATTCCTCATCGTCTTCTACCCAGTAAGGGCAATCGACCAGGTACAAGGGGGCTCCGGTAAGCTCCGCGATAACCTGATACGCTGCCTTACAATTGTCGCAGGGATAAGATGGAAGTGCCATCATGCTCGGCGGCGGCAACTGATCTAGCAATGTGGCCCCTATCACATACCGACCGGCCCAACACATTTCCGAAGGAATCCCCAAATCGTGGGCAGCATCGAGTGCAGGGAACGACGTCGCAGCCCCCGGCAGTAGCCCCCACAGCTCGGGGGCGAGGGGTTGTAGGCCCATGGGAACCATGGTATCGCACCAAAAGGTAAATTGGTTATATACTACGGGCTTCCCTTCATCCACTGCACTTAAGACCCCCCCCAACCACTGTGCAATATTTTTCATGGTTGGGTCCTCTGCTCCTTTCAGTAACTCATATGCTCCCCGGTGCAATTGATATTTTTCAGTCATTGTATTACCTCCCGATGGTTTCTAAGAACGCTTGAACCCTAGTTCTCATCTGCCCCACAGCACTCATCAGATATTCCCTTTCCAAAATCAAGCACGGCGTGCCCTCCTTCCTCGACCGCCGCTGAATCAGGGCTGAATCACACCCCCAGTTATCACACATCTTCAGCCGCTGAACGATAATCCCATCGACCTTGAACTCCTTTGCCAAATCACTTATGAACTTGAGCCTTCGCTGATAGTCAACCATGCGGGGACAGGAAATGCTGCGCTCGAGGTAACGCTTGGCCAGAGCCGCTATGGGCTCGGAATCCTCGTCAACCAGGTCCCAGAACTGCCTAAGCCCAACACACAGCGCGTCGGTAACCACCAACCCGCCAAGCTCTTCTATCAATTCTATATAGGCACGGTCATCAAGTTCACCGCCAGCTAGCAGTAACCGGGCGCTATAATCCGAAAAGCCATCTCGACCATTAACTTCATCCAGCATTTTCTTCAATTGCTCGTTGAATTCTTCCACCGGCATTGAAGTGCTGGCGATAACAATCCCCAAGGCTTCAGCCCCGGTAATTGGGGGCGCCTCCTTCTTCCTCAGCTCATATAGGCTCTTCAGAAGTCTGCGCTTCTCGTTGTAGGTCTTAATGCTCTGGCGCAGGGCCTCATCGGTAATTTTTACCTGAAAGTGCTCCTCCAGGCTCCGCTTAAATCTGTCCACTTGAACTCTCATCCACTCCAAACTCAGAGCCTCAATCTTAAAAGGTATGTCAAGCAAACGGAGATAAAAGGGGGAATAGGGAGTTGGTACTTTACCGTAGCGCCAGGCATCGAACGTACGGCTAATATGATCACAACCGTGGAGAGTAGTAAGCCCGTCGAGGAATTTATATTCTCCCCTCATTGCCTGGTCAAGGCAGTGGCGACAAAAGGTGCAGGTTGTACTGGAGGCATAAACATCCCCAAGTTCCGAACTGGTACTGCCTGTGGCTCTCATCCGATAAGGGAGCATGCCGGCAGCGTGAATGATCTCTTCAGGACAATAGCAACAGTAGTAGCCTATTACTTTGCCGCCCTTTTCCTTCCAGCGCTCGATGTAAGGATTAGTTAAGGTGTCAGCCAGTTTGGTCAATTCCTCTAACGCTGTCATTTGAGGTCCTCCTTCATTTTAATATTTTAAGTTGATTAGCGCAAATTGAAAATGCCACATACTATCATACCATGGGACCGACCCTTCTTGAAACCTTCGAACCTTTCTTCAACCAGCGTGGGTGATTTGACCTGACGCTGACCGGGCTAGTGGGTTTGTTTAGCACAGAGTTCCTTGCTGCGTTCAGCTAGGTGGGCTAAGGTGCAGCTTCCCAGCGTCTCGAGCAGCTTCTCTTGCGCCTCAAGCCAAACATCACGGACGGGGCAGGTCTTCTCCCGGGGGCATTCGCCAGGCTGGAACAAACAGTAATTCATAAACAGCGGCCCCGCCATCACCTCTATAATTTGGCGCAGGGTAATCTCTGCCGCTGGCCGTGCCAGCCTCACGCCCCCGTGGGCACCCCGGTGAGCTTCCAAGAATCCAGCCTGCGCCAGACGTTGAATGATTTTGGTCAGGAAAACTGGGGGAATCTCCTGACGTCTGGCGACTTCGCGCGTTCTTGCTACCCCACCGTCAGCCTCGGTAGCAATGTCTATCATGGCTCTAACAGCATACGCTGCGCTTCTACTAAGTATCATCGTATCATCCCTCTGTTATCTTTCTGGAGTAATTAGACCTTCTTCGTCAGATTATGCCGCGAACTATCTCGTTTGTCAATAGAGGTCAAGGGCATAGGGAGACTAATTGACAAAGGTCGTTATGTTTGTTAAAATAGAGCAGAATTTAATACGGTAAAGGCTGCGAACGAGAGGAGTATCCCTCAAGCGGGATCACAGAGAGTCGGGGCAAGGTGAAAGCCCGATATCAGCGCAGAGGGGGAATGGGCTCGGGAGCCGCAAACCGAAAGTGTAGCGAGTAGGCTTTGTCGGAAGGGCACCGTTATCAGAGCCCAGGGTATCGAGACAGGGTCTCCGTACCTGAAAGAGATGGTTGACCAGGGTGGTTGACCAAAAAGGGTGGTACCGCGAAGTTACCCCTTCGCCCCTTTAAGGGCGAAGGGTTTTTTGTTAGGTCAAAGAGGATGAAATCTCATGTACTATCCAACATTAGGTGAGGTTCAAAAGCTGAAGAAAGACGGCAACCTGGTGCCCATCTACCGCGAGATCGTGGCCGATTTGGAGACGCCGGTCTCCGCCTTCCTCAAGATAGCTCGCGGTGGCTATTCCTTCCTGCTGGAGAGCGTTGAGGGCGGTGAGCATTTGGCTCGCTACAGCTTCATCGGCACCGAGCCCTATTCCATACAGGCGACGGGAGGCAGGGGAAATGCTCTGCCGGCCGTTGATCCCCTGTCTCTGATACAGAGGGAGCTTGACAAATACAAGCTGATCACGCTTCCTGATCTGCCGCGTTTTCATGGCGGAGCAGTGGGATATCTGGCCTATGAAGCGGCGAGGCATTTTGAAGAGCTTCCTGCGCCGGACTCCGATCCCTTGGGCCTGCCAGAGTCAATTTTCATGTTCGTAGATACCGTGCTGGTATTCGATCACCTCACCCACAAGATCAGGATTGTGAGCCATGTTCGCCTCGATGGCGATATCGAGGCGGCTTATCTGAAGGCGGTAGAAAAGATCGACTCCCTGTTAGAAAGGCTGAGCCAGCCTATGGAGCAGGGCTCAGCGGCAAAAGCCCCGGCGATACCAACTCCCCAATCTGCCGTCTCATCCAATCTTTCCCAGGCTGAATTCGAAAGTAGGGTGTCTCAGGCCAAGGAATATATCTGCGCTGGGGAGATCATTCAGGTGGTCGTATCACAGCGGCTTAGCCGCCCCACCACTGCCAGTCCCTTCGACATCTATCGCGCGCTGCGCAGCATCAACCCCTCACCCTACATGTACTATCTTCACCTGGATAACTGCCACATCATCGGCGCCTCCCCGGAGATGCTGGTAAGGGTAGAGGACGGGGTAGTGGCGACCCATCCCATTGCCGGAACACGACCAAGGGGAGCCAATCCAGCCGAGGACCTGATTCTGGAAGAGGAGCTTCGCGGCGATGAGAAGGAACTTGCCGAGCACATCATGCTACTGGACTTAGGGCGCAATGACATCGGGCGGGTCAGCGAACCCGGCACCGTCCAGGTGCCCCAAATGATGAATGTGGAACGTTACTCCCACGTAATGCACCTGGTGTCCCATGTTCAGGGGAAGCAGCGCCAGGGTCTCACCCAGCTCGATGCGCTGAGAGCCTGCTTCCCTGCGGGCACTGTTTCCGGTGCGCCCAAGATCCGGGCCATGGAGATCATCGCCGAGCTGGAGCCGGATAAGAGGGGTCCTTATGCC
>DAOUOW010000045.1 GCA_030626475.1 Chloroflexota bacterium
CACGTTCCTGCGCTTTGCGAAACGAACCGCTAACGCGCTGTTATAGTTTAAACTTGCCCTTGAAATATGTATCCTTTACGCTTTTCGCCTTGGTTTCTGCCCACGCTTCCAGTCCCATCTTCTTTATTAAGCACAGATTGAAAACCTTGGTATTATGCGGCACCTGGGATGCCATATCCGCATATGGATGGAGATGGTCACACGGGAAATCAGAACAGTCGCAGCAAAAACCAATACCTTTCTTCCCGGTGCATTTATAGACATGACACGGTTCAGTCATATTAAGAAAAGGTATTGTTCCGTTTTCATTGCGACATCCATTGCAGATTGCCTTTTCAAAGGGGATACCCATGTTCTTGGAAATCGCTTTTCTCAGCCCTTCATTCTCATTTGCCAGATACATTGGACAGTTAAAGCAGTCTAATCCACAGGGTGCCGTCATCTGTTTATAATCCATGCAATCCTCCGTTCTTTGTCCTGATGTCACTTCACGCCCCCACCGCTTTGCGAAACGCTGAACAGTAACATGTTTGCAATAAACCTTCGTTTGATCACTTTATCGATATTTTTTAGACTCAGAAGCGCCAATAATTATTCCTATTACCAATCCTAAAAAACTACAGCTACCGAGTACAATAAAAAAGACCGTATATGACCCAGCCAATAAACCTATAATAAATCCGAGTATTACTCCCCAAACCGCACCTCCTCCGAGACCTTCGAGAGGATTTTGGAATATCGAATCTTTAAACTTTCTTCTTCTCTCAGCGCATACCTTTTCGTAGCGCTCTTGTTCCATTCGTGCCTTTTCCGCAGCTTCAAGCGCAAGCTCTCTGGCCTGTGAGCTAAGCGGTACTGTATCCAGAAGCGCCATATAATCTCCAGATTGTATTTTATCTTTTACAGACCTGAGCTTGGATCTTCCATCTTGGTAAATCTTACTTGATTCAAGTGTCTTCTCCTCTTTGGATTTTTCTAACACTGCTAAGGCACTAGAAACGCTTTGCTTTGCATCCTTCAGTGCATATTCTGCTTCAGAGCATGCTCTCCTTGCACGACTTAGAGCCATATTCTTGATACCTCCCTGCAGTGCCTCTATATCACTGCGATGAGGTTTAAAGTTTTTCTCCTTCTTAGCTAGGTAGAAGAAGAACGGTCTACCCAATATGGCTTTTTTCAACGAAGAAGTACATCCTTCATTATCCCTAACTAAAGCGCAATACTGTGCGAGGTCATAGTAACCTTCGTAGTAATTAGGCGAAAGTTGCACAGAATTCCTCAGAGCCTCAACTGCTCTAGGATAGTTTTCCTCGCAGTAGTGTATACGACCAATTAGGCGGTAGGAATAGCTCTTATAGTCGAAAGGAGGTTTCTGTATTGTTTCTTCGATATCTTGGAACTGAACTACAAGAGGAACTGGATAGTTATTGTATGTTGTTAGCTCATCATCCCCAATTTGTCTTTTTCCCCCTTTTGTCTCTTCCAATCTTTCTATAGGTGCATGCTTAAGACTATTCTCCAAGAAGGTTTTTGCTTCATCTAGTTTCCCCATTTTTATATAGGTATGGGCTAGACCAATATATATTCTATAATCCAAAGGGTTCAGTTCGATAGCCTGTATGAAGAACCCTGCAGATTTTTCTAGTTCCTCCCTATTTCGAAGTTGCTCTGCCATTTGTCGTAGCTCTTTTGCTTCTGTCTGGCGAGGACTTTTTAATGTAAGGTCAATACTTTGTAAGACAGCAGTCTGTTCGTGCAACCGCCAACTAATCTCTTCTAATCCCCATTCTATAACACTTGCTACTTCTGATATACTATCGCCCAAGCTTTCAAATCCACGCTCCTGAATCCGTGCCAACTCGTTAAAACCACCAATAGTAGCTTGCTGGAGTTTCTGTAACTCCTTATTCTGAGCACAATCTGGGCAAGTGAATACATAGTCCAACCCCCCAGGAAGTGACCTTCCGCAACTCCAGCAATTTGACATTACAGTTAACCTCCTTGATCTAAGTTATCCTACCTCCATGTTACACCCACCTTGTGCGCTTGCTCCGGCTCTTGCCTGAGGTTCTCATGTTCAGGCGGTCCTCCGCCAGGCAAAGCTCCACCAGCCCCCAGAAATTTTCGCGGTCAGCATTCGTCACCACTGCCTTCTCGTGCGCCTCCATGAGCGCCACCGGGTAGCCATGACCGCGGCGGCACTGGTCAAGCACCAGGGCATGGGCCAGATTCACCGACTCCTCATCTTCGGCCACCCACTGCGGAATCTCCACCCTGGCCACCTCTTCGTCCAGTTTAATATAGAAGAAGTGTATCTGGTGCTCCCCATAGTGCTTCTGCATGAACCGGGAGCCGCTGATAAATATAGGCGATCTCTCGCCATAGCCGAGAAGCGTGCGAAAGAGGTCGCGGTCCTGGATGCCGGCGACGCCCTCGCAGTCCCTTTGGCGACCTCTGTCGCAGTAGCGGTCGCAGTTAGCGGTATCGTGGGGGCAGAGGGCAACCCTCAAGGCGTTGACCACATCGGCGCTGCGGGGAAAGCTGATGTAGCTAGCAAGGGCGAGAATCTTGTTCTCGCGGCAGCGTTTTTCGCCCTCGACGCGGCGCTTCATTATGTCGAAGGCTCCCAGATATTCCCGGTCCAATAGCTCCTCCCTGACGTAGCTCTTGGCCTCCTCGAAATCCCTCCCCGCCAGCCCCCACAAGATCAGCGAGCCATCGATAAGAGCCAGGGTCGGCCGCTCACCAGGGAGCTCCTGGGTGATTTTTGCCAGCGCCTGACACTCCTCGACGCTTCGCTTCACCCCCAAAAGCGCTCCTTCGATAAGCTCCTCCCTGCCAGCGTGGTCAGTGAGCACCAGGTCATCGCCGAAGAAGAGAGCGGGCTCGCTGGAAAGCACTGCATCGGGGTTTTCCCCGTAGTGGAGGACTGCGCTGCCGATATTGATTAGGTAGCATCTCACCGAGCTGTGGCGGTCAACATCGATATGGGAGCCATCAGTGGCGAGGACGGTGAATGCTGAGGGGCAAAGTGGCGCTTCATAGTGCTGCGCCAGACCATCGATTAGGCCGGCGACCAGCCAGGAGGTCTTGCTTGAGGCGATCTTCCGCTTCAGGGAAGCGACATCGGCGGCGTGAAGGAGCTCGAGGGCGCGCTCCAGGCGTTCCCCCCTCTCCTTTTCCTCCGACTTGAGCTTCGCTGCCAGCCCTTCGATCTGGGCGGCCACCTGGCTGAGGTCTAGGGGCATTTTCGCCTCTTTCGCCCTTTCTCAAACGATTTTTTATTAAAACACGCCTCTCCCCGAGTTGAGGGTGGGAAGATAACACATATTTATATTACGAAAAAGCTGCTACCCCCGAAATTCAGGGGGCGACTTCCAGAATGCCTCCCAATCTTCCAACCCAATGCCGAGACTGGAAAGGACCTTTGAGGGGACAGGGAACGAGATCCCTCCATCGCTCTCCATCTTTTTGATATGGCGGCAAAGCATGAAGGCCACCATCTTGGCATGCTCGTAGCTCATCCACACCCGCGCCACCGTTGAAGGCACCTTTCCCGGGCCGGGTTCAACAGGGCTTTTATTGAGGTTCATCAACACCCCATAGGGCCCTCCGCTGATCATGAACTGGTCGGAGTAAACTTCAGGGATCTCTTTCTCTTCAGGCATATTCTCCTCCTATTGGCATCAGGAGTATAGCATAGCGACCTCACTGCGGCAATCCGCAATACTCGTCCAGTACATTAGTGATACAACACCGTTCCCCTCACTCTGGCTCCCTCCCCCAGGGGGAGAGAGAACTGTGTGCCCAACCAGGGCCGTGGCCGGCGTCCCGCAGAGCGTGTAGTAGCGTCGTGACTCCTGTCACGACGTGGAATTCGTCGCCACAGGAGTGGCAACGCTACCCCTTCGCGCTAAGGGGAGGACCTCGATCTAGGCCGAAGTGTCGGCCGACCTGTCGGCCTCAGAGTACGCGGCAATCTCAAGGATAGTATGCGTAGAAGCATGTAATGTTGAGATTTCTTCGCTACCCTTTCGCTTCGCTCAGGGCTTCGGCTCAGAATGACAGAGGTATGGCTGTCGGCTTGCAACACAAAGGTCATTGCGAGGAGCGGAGCGACGTGGCAATCTCAGTGGTGTTCTGTCATGAGACGTGGTGATTGCCGCGCTGCGCTCGCAATGACAAGTGAAAGAGCCCCTGGCATGAAGGGGAATGTGTCACCATCTATTGGAAGGAGCTCATCGGCAATTGCCTGGAGGGGCAGGGTCTGATATCATTGTTTGACACCAAAGGTTTTTGGGCGAGAAACGCCGCGTCGATGGCGAGAAAGCAGCAATTGCCTGAACGGTAGAGTTCAACACTCTGTAACGTAGCGCCGAGGGCGAAAAAAAGGAGAGGACTGTGAGCGTAGGATTGGTATATGACCCTATCTACCTGGAGCACGATACCGGGCCCCATGTGGAGGTCGCGTCACGGCTGGCAAAGACCGTGGAGCACCTGGAGCAGACCGGGACTATGAAGCAGCTTGTCCGGATTAGCCCCCGTGCCGCTACCATTGAAGAACTCTCCAAGGTGCACTCCCCCGGCTACATCTCTTATGTGGAGTCCTTCGCCCAGGGGGGCGGCGGTGCGCTCGATCCCGATACAGTGGTCTCCCCCGCCTCCTACAATGCGGCACTTTACGCCGCCGGTGGCCTCATCGAGGCGGTTGATGCGGTGATGGCAGGAGAGGTAAAGAGCGCCTTCGCCCTGGTCAGGCCCCCGGGGCATCACGCCGTGCGCTGGGAGGCTATGGGGTTCTGCCTGTTCAATAACGTCGCCATCGCTGCCAGGCATGCTATGGACAAGCATCGGCTGGAGCGCATCCTGATCGCTGACTATGATGTCCACCATGGCAACGGGACCCAGGACGCCTTTTACAGTGATCCCCATGTCCTCTACTTTTCCACCCACCAGTACCCCTTTTACCCCGGGAGCGGTCGTGTCGAGGAGACCGGGGAAGGGAATGGTGAGGGGGCCACGGTGAATGTTCCCCTGCCTGCCTGGTGTGGCGATGAGGAATACCTGCGGGTGTATGATGAGGTGCTCGTACCGGTAGCGAGGCGCTTTCGGCCTCAGCTCATCCTGGTCTCCGCAGGCTATGACACACACTGGCGCGACCAGATATCGCTGATGCAGTTAACCGTCACCGGATTCGCCAAAGTGGGGCGCATACTGAAAGGGCTGGCCGATGAGCTCTGCGATGAGCGGCTCGTCTTCACTCTGGAGGGGGGCTACAACCTCGATGCGCTGGCATCATCGATAAGGGCAACCCTGGATGTGCTCCTCGGCAACCCCGATATCGTTGACCCCTTAGGCAAGCCTACGCGGGCAAGCGGGGCACCGGATATTGAGGCACTCGTTCAGGCGGTAAAGGGTACTCACGGACTGGCCTAGGGCCCTGGCGTTCTCTGGTCCAGGGGGCAGTTATCGGGACAACTGTCGCACTCCCTATCGCATGGTTCGACATGGATCGTCACGCAGGCATTGGGAAGCTTCGACTTGATGTCCTCCTCCAGGTGGTCACATAGATTGTGTGCCCTCTCTACGCTAGCATCTCTGGCCATTATCATGTGTAGCTCAATGTAGCGCTCGCTTCCCGCCTTTCGGGTGCGCAGACTGTGAAAGCCCACCAGCTCCCCCATATGCTCTCTCATGGTGGATTCTATCAGCGCCTCCTCATCCTCGGGCAGCTTGACATCGATGAGGTGGGGGAATGATTTCCTCACCACGTCATATGCCGTTTTCAGTATAAATAGAGCCACACCGATAGCAATGATGGGATCGAGAATATTGAGCCCGCTTATGCGCACTGCCACCAACCCGGCTAAAACCCCTAACGCGGTGTAGACATCGGTGGCTAAATTTCGAGCGTTTGCCTCCAGCGCTGCCGAGTCTGTTTTTCTGGCTACCCGGAGCAGGTGGCGGGAGACGATGATGCTGACCACTATGCAGACCGCCATCACCACGATCCCTGCGGTCACATACTCGATGTCCGCTCCCACTACGATTCTGGTTACCGCTTGGTAGAAGATGTAGGCGGCAGCAGCAAAGATCAGCCCACCCTGCACCACACCGCTTATGCTCTCCGCCTTCCCATGGCCAAAGGGATGCTCCCTATCGGCTGGCTTGCCTGCGAATCGCAGGCTGAAGAAGGTGAATAATGAGGCGAAAAGGTCAAGCAGGCTGTCTATAGCCTGAGCAATGATGCTAACGCTGCCACTAATTATGCCTACTGCTAGCTTAAGCAGGCTCAGCAGAGCAACGGTGCCAATAGTAAGCCCAGCGGCGCCGGTTTTGGTGTGGAACATGTATCACCCCCCGGCAGGTGCGCGCTTGGGGATTACGCGCCGGAAAAACCTGCTAAAGGTCCCGCTTTCCCACACGACAAGCAGCTGGCTGGCAATGCAGATGGAGCTGTAGGTGCCGGTGATCACTCCGATTATGAGGACCAGGACGAAGTTATGGATGGTTGCCCCGCCCAAGAGGAGCAAAGCCAGCAGGACAAACAGAGTGGTTATGCTGGTGTTTAGGGAGCGACCCAGCGTTTCCATAATGCTGTGGTTGACCGTGGTCTCAAGAGGGCTCCCCGGGCTCTTGAGCATGTTCTCCCGGATGCGGTCGAAGACCACGATGGTGTCATTCACGCTGTAGCCGATTACGGTGAGCACACCGACGATGAACATGGTGTTGATCTCTATATCGAAGAACACGCCCAGCACAGCGAAGACGCCGAGCACAATGAGTACATCGTGGACCAAAGCCACAATGGCGGCGACCCCGAAATGGAAAGGCTTCATCACCCTACGGAAGGCCCAGGTAACGTAGAGCAGGATGCCGATGGCAGCTATGGAAACGGCGATGGCGGCATCCCCCTCGATCTCGCTGGCGATGCTTCCCGAAACGGCATATATGTCTATAATGGTAAGCGGTCCTAACCTCTCAGTCAGGGTATCCTCTATCACAGCCACATCTTCATCTGATAGCTCTGTTGTGCGGACGATAAAGGCTTCGGCATCCTCGCTCCACTGAATGATGGCGTCATCGTGCCCCAGATCTGCCAGCTCCGCGCGGAGATCCCCCTGAGCCACCTCCTG
>DAOUOW010000046.1 GCA_030626475.1 Chloroflexota bacterium
ACGCCGAGGCTATATCGACGGGGCCACCGCAGGTCAAACACAGTGGAATTGCCGGCGCGCTCACTCGTAGAAGTCTGAACCTCCTCTCGGCTCGGTGAGCGCCTCAGCACAATAGAGCTTACCCTCTACCGTAGGCCTGAGGTATTTCTCCTTTTGCGCCTCAGTTCCAAATAAGTTCAGCGCTTCGCCCACAATGGAGACCAGGCTGTAAAGGCACGTCAGGGACACTCCCAGTTTGCCTATCTCCTCCAGGGCTACCATTTCATCCACCCACTTAAGCCCTCTTCCTCCATACTTGCGTGGGAACCTGAGTCCAAGAAGGTTTCTCTTCCCTGCCTCCACCAAAAACTCTTTGGGGTACCTGACCTTGTCGGAATCCATATCGATGAGGAGCTGCCGTGGCACGCTTTTGGTGAAGTCTTGAACCTCGTCCCTTAGCCTCTTTTGCTCTTCAGTCATGAACACCTCAAACATATTACCCCCCATGTGCGTTTGTAGGGCCAAGTATACTGCTAATTCCCCGTAGCCTCAACCATTATGTGACTTTGTTGACCCAATTCCCACCAACTGCGGCTTCCCCCGGGTCGGTGGCTTAATGTTCTTCAACGGGCTCTCTTTAATGGTACCCTCGGCAAGGCACCAAGAGATATAGCTGGACAGAGCCCGGTACTTGTCATTTACAGAGTTCTTCAGGAAGCGGTAGAAGTCATTTAGTGAGCAGCCCAGCCACTCTAACGTGGCGGGTGACCTGCCTTCTACCTTCTTGCTTAAGAGGAAGTGATTGAGGGAAGCAAGATGTCGCGGCAAAGCTGCATGGTCTAAAAGCAAGTAGTCGAGAACCATTCATTTGGGCAGCGCGACTTTAGATTTTGTATCTGTGGAGCGGGTGATGGGATTCGAACCCACGACGTCTTGCTTGGGAAGCAAGCACTCTACCGCTGAGTTACACCCGCCAAAATCGT
The DNA here is from genome assembly GCA_030626475.1 of Chloroflexota bacterium. Classification (GTDB taxonomy): domain Bacteria; phylum Chloroflexota; class Dehalococcoidia; order E44-bin15; family E44-bin15; genus JADFVG01. The sequence continues at coordinate 963 of DAOUOW010000046.1, forward strand.
ATCTATTTTAACCCCAAAATCGACACCTGTAAAGGGGGAGTGCTTGCTTCGTCAAAACGTGAGCTACTTTGCGGGGTTTCGCAAGGGCGGCAAGGAGCGGCATATCCCTATCGGCGCCGAGGTGCAGCGCATCCTCTGGCGCTACACCAACTGCTATCGTCCCCAGCCTCTAAGTCTCGGCTTTGACTATCTTTTCCTCACCAGCGGGCATCTCCGGGGAGGCCATGGACTCCGTACTGCAATCATTAAACAAAACGCCCAATTGTTAACCTATGAAGCACAGTACAACGGGACAAAGCAGATGGAGAACGTCCGTGCCTATGTTGGTGTCCATCCCCGGTGAGGTATAATGACAAGTGTGGTAATTCTCAGAGAATCTCCGTCGAAAGAGTGGATTGATTGAAGACATTACATTATAGATAACGATAACGATGTGTATTCCTATGACTCAGCTAACACTTGGAACTCTCCACAAGAGATGACTTATACATATGGTGGCATCAGTTGCACAAACTTTTTGGGCAACTACTGGAGTGATTGTTCTGTGAGCGATGAGAATGGAGACGGGATTTGCGACAGGGTAAAATTGATGGCAGTTCTTGAAGAGCAATTCATAAGCTTTGGGAGGGAGCAAGATGTTTAAACCAGCATCTGGCGAGCCAGGGAATTTCCTGCTGCAACTGGAGGATGTTTCGCGAACATATCAGATGGGGCTGATGGAAGTGAAAGCCCTTAGCCACGTGACACTTAACGTAGTCCGGGGAGAATTCATAGTCATCTTGGGGCCCAGTGGCTCGGGCAAAACCACGCTGCTGAATCTGATTGGCGGCATCGATTCCCCCAGCTCAGGAAAAATCACAGTGGATGGCATTGAGATTACCGCACTAGATGAGAAGGGCTTAACTTTTTATCGACGCCACCACATCGGCTTTGTTTTCCAGTTTTTTAACCTGATCCCAACGCTAACGGCCAAAGAGAACGTTGAGTTTGCTGCTGAATTGGTTGAAAAACGCAGAGATGTTCTGGAAGTGCTGGAGCTAGTGGGGCTGCAGGAGCGCGCCAGCCATTATCCCAGCGAGCTCTCCGGTGGGGAGCAGCAGCGGGTGGCGATAGCAAGAGCCATGGTGAAGGACCCCCCGATACTCCTGTGTGATGAACTCACCGGCGAGCTTGACTTTGAGACCGGAAAGCACATCCTGGCTGCAATGCGCAGGATAAACGAGGTGAACCACAAGACGGTGCTTCTGGTGACCCATAACACTGCCATCGGAGACATAGCCCATCGCGTGATACGAATTCGCAGTGGTGAGATCGTTGAGGTCAGGGAGAATCCCTCCCCGGCTGACCCCCAGGAACTAAGGTGGTAGAGAACTTTGAACAAGCTTCAGCGTAAAGTGGTTCGAGACCTCGCTGCCTCCAAGGGGCTGTTCCTCGCAGTGATCATGGTAATCTTCCTGGGTGTGGCTCTCTTCGGAGCCTCATTCATCGCTTACCAGAATCTAAGAAGCTCCTATGACTACACCTACGAAAGGCTCCGCTTTGCAGACTTCACCGTCAAAGTTGTAGAGGCGCCAACGGAGACCGTGGAGGAGCTGGAGTCAATTCCCGGAATCGAGGCTGTCACCGGCAGGATGAATGTGGACATCGCGCTTGGACTTCCTGGAGAGGAGACAAGGGGGGTGCTGGCGCGAGTGATATCGCTGCCCTCCGATTCCCGCCCGGCAGTCAACGATGTCAAGGTGGAAGAAGGCTCCTACTTCCAGGAGGGCGAGGGGAATGTCTTGCTGGTGGAGAAGAGTTTCGCCGAACATCACGAGTTGAAGCCTGAGGATACCGTATTCCTAACCGTAGATGACCAGGAAATCAGCTTCCGGATCGCTGGAATCATAACCAGCCCGGAGTACATCTGGCCGGCCAAGAGCCGGCAGGAAATACTGGCCTCCCCCGAAACCTTTGGCGTTGTTTTCGTTCCCCAGGATACGGTGAGCGGGCTAGTGGGGAAACCGTTCATCAATGAGTTTTGCTTTCTCATTGATGAGGGCGCAGACAGGGACAGCATAATTGCCGAGGTTGTAGGAACGCTGGCACCCTATGAGGTAATGGATGTAGTTACTCAGGAGGAGCAACCCAGCAATGCTGCCCTCGAGATGGACTTGGAACAGTTCGGGGAAATGGCACGGGTCTTTCCTCTTCTCTTCCTCATCGTAGGGGCGCTGGCGACATACATTTTGCTTAGCAGAATTGTCCATAACCAGAGAGCGCAGATTGGCCTGATGCGAGCAGTCGGATATTCTCGCCGTCAGGTTCTGGTTCACTACCAGATCTTTGCTCTCGTCATCGGAATTATCGGCGCTATCAGTGGAGCGATAGCGGGTTATTTTCTCTCTGAGGCATTAACCAACTTCTACATCGGCCTCCTGGGACTACCTTTTACCAGGATAGAAACCCAGTGGCTGGCAATGGGCGAGGGCGTGTTGATAGGACTCCTGCCTTGCATAATTGCCGGGATTCTACCTGCCTATTCTGCCTCTCGACTCCGCCCTGCCGAGGCCATGCGCACCCCACCACCTGCCACTGGTAGAAAGATCCTCCTAGAAAGGCTCTTCCCCTTCTTCACCCGGTTATCATCCCTGTGGAAGATTCCGCTACGCAACATCTTCCGCAATCGACGCCGCAGCCTGTACACGGTTATTGGCGTGACCTTCGGCGTCAGTCTCATTCTGGTCTCAGGTGGCATGATCGACTCCATTTATGCCCTCTTGGACGTGCACTTCGATAAAATTCAGACATACGATGCTCAGGTTACTTTTGCCCAACCTCAGTCCACAGCTCTGGTCAGCGAGGTAAAGGGGTGGGAAGGGGTAGAGGAGAGTGAACCCATCCTTCAGGTTCCCACCAGGTTGGAGCACGAAGACAGGGTCTACTCCACTCTGGTGATAGGACTTTCTCCTGACTCTGAATTGTATGGATTGTATTCCACTGGTGGGGATCAGGTAACAGTGAGTGAGGAAGGAATCCTGTTGAGTGAAGGCTTGCGAAAGACGCTGGACATACATGTTGGTGAGACCATTAACGTGCGCTCCTTACCTGCTGTCTCTCAGCTCGAAGTTGTTGGTTTTGTGAAGCAGACCATGGGGAGTTTTGGGTACGTGACTTTGCATCAGGCGCAGTCGATAGCAGGAGACCAGGATGTAATCAGCGGCATACTGCTGAATGTCGAGCCACAGCATGCAGATACCATAAGGGAAAAGGCCTACCAGATTCCGGCCACTGCCTCGGTGGAGCTGACCTCCGAAACCAGAAAAGAGCTCGATGAAATGCTGGACTACGCTGTGTCCATGCTGTGGATAATGCTTGGCTTTGGTGCTGCTCTGGCTCTGGCTATCGTCTTTACCACTGTGACGGTGAATATTTTGGAGCGCCGCCGCGAAATCGCCACCATGCGCACTCTAGGAGAGAGCAAGACCAGAATTGCAGCCATGGCCACAATTGAGAATCTACTGCTGGGCCTTGCCGGGCTCATCCCCGGAATTATCCTCGGCTATGCCCTGGCACTGTACTTCTTCAGCCTCCTGCAGACTGACGTGTTCAGCTTCGATCTGGTCATCTTCTCCCGCACCTATGTGTTGACTGCAGGTCTGGTCATACTCATTATGCTGATTTCCCAGCTTCCTGGTATACGCCAAGTTAACCGCCTCAATCTGTCACAGGTGATAAAGGAGCAGGTAACCTAGGACCATCGACGCTGGTTCACACCAACTGTAGAAGTTCTTCCCTATCGCCAGTGACATGCCGACAGCCACTATCAGTGCTGCCGCTATTATTCAGGGCGTTACCAGTCTCAGCTTATCTGTTGGAACTATGGTGCCGCCGAGCAGTGCTCAATGGAATGATGCCCTCATGATCAACTAACTACTCAGCGCTCACCTCGACACTTCCGTCTAAAGGCTCGTCAGTTACTAAGTTCCCCTCTTTATCGCCGACTATAACAATGCCCAAGTGAACTGGCGATGTACCAGGCGTTGTACCCGCACTGAAGGTGACTGTGGCTAGTGTACCCGGACCGGAAACCGTACCCCCCGGCTCTATGATGACACAGACAACGTCGGTAATAGTCCCCGCAACGTTGTCTATCGTTCCCGGCAGGAAAAACGTACCGTAACCACCCTGATTGAATAGATCCCCCTCGGTCACGCTGATTGCAGTTATAAGCGAGGGGTCAAAGCTCAGGTCGAACTGCGCCCCGGCAATAGCAACTGCTGGCTCAACGAGCACGTCCACCGTAAAAGTCTGCTCTGGAGCTACTGTCTGGCTGGTCGGTGAAATTGAGACAGTGACACGCGGCAGGGTGACACATGCTGAGCTGACTAAAAGCAGCCCTACCACCGTGATGAACAGGAGCAGCAGTATTAGCCATCGATACATATTCCTGTATTTCATCTCTGCTCTCCTACTCAGTCCAGTGCTGACCGATGAGGATCATATCCAGCACGTTAATAGTCCCGCTTTGGTTGACATCCTCTGGAATCCAGCCAGGTGACCCCGTCTCCATAAAGTGAGCATAGACTAGCATCATATCCAATTCGTTAACATATCCGTCGCTGTTTACATCCCAGGGTTGGGGTAGTACGCCATTGCCCAGTACGCTGAAGGTGACATCAGGTTCATCGGGATCGTTGCTACTGACACTGAAGGCAGCTACTATTTCCCCCGCGGAGGATGGCGCAAACCGTATGGTGATGTCCTGCGATCCGCTGGCCCCGATATCAAACGGCGTTGCCGGCCCGATGTAGGTGAAATCCTCGCTACCAGACGCCCTTGTTATGCTGTTTATTGTCAGGGCAGCATCGCCGTCGTTGTAGATGGTGGTGGTGTTATCAAGGGTGTTGCCTACCACTACATTGCCAAAATCTATGGCGGTGATCGGGGTGCGGATATCGGGCACCCCTACAGTAGTGAATTTGTAAGCTGAGCACCAGCCCCCTTCATTTTCAAAGGAATCCTTAGCCTTTACCTTCCACCAGTATTCAGTGCCCTCAGCAAGGGTGCTGGGAGACCATGAGGTATCGGCCTGCCAATCGCTCTCTTGCACCCCTTGGGTGAAGCCGCTGTCCTCAGCCAGTATGAACTTATACACGATGGGAGGGCTATCATCTGAGGCGCTAAGGCTGGTGAGAGTGGGATCCACAGGTACATCGGTGGCCTCATCGTCCGGGGTATTGCAGCCATAGCCTGTAGGTGCCTTGGTGTCTAAGATAAATTCAGCACTGGCGCCTTCCCCGATGTTATTGGCAGGCCAGCCATCATCGGCGATAACCCTTATCTTGCAATCTGCCCTGTACTGACCATCGAAGTCAGCCTTGGCATCCCAGGTGCCGGTCTTATCTGTGCCTGTGGCTGCGCTGCCCTCGCCTGTGGTGGTGGTGCAATCGTGCCAGCTGCCACTGCTGTCCCAGTACTGGAAGCTGATTTCGACGCTGCTTTGCTCGGCATCGGAGACGTCGTAGGATATGTTGACGGTCCCTGTGCCTGCCCCCTGGGAGGCAGTGACATTCTGCACCTCGGGCGGGGTGTTTGTTAATACCTTCGCCCGCAGACAAACGTTTTCCTTCCAGGTTACCGCGTCTTGCCAGGGGTCAGTATCGAGGCGCCTTTCAAAGCACACCCCGCTCTGTA
>DAOUOW010000058.1 GCA_030626475.1 Chloroflexota bacterium
GATAAACTACCTCAATAAATAGCATGAACTGGCTAGATATCATCCTAATTCTAGCGCTCGCTTTTGCCGCCTTCATCGGGTTTCGGCGCGGGATAATCAGGACTGTTTTCATCCTCGCGGGACTGATCCTTGGCGTTTTCCTCGCCGGGCGTTTCTACTCCTCCCTCGCCGATCGGCTCCCCATCGGCAATGATACCGCAGCCAAGATCTTTGCTTTCATCATCATTTTCGTTATCGTTATCGCGGCGGCTTATGTTCTCGCTTTCCTGTTGCGCAAGACCCTCGCCACTATAAAGCTGGGCTGGACGGATAGGGTCTTGGGAGCTGTCTTCGGCCTTGTCACTGGGGCCGTGATTTGTGGCGTCATTCTCGCCCTCTTCGGCCACTTTTTCGACATCAAGGGGACGGTGGGCCAATCGGGAGTTGCCTCCATCCTCCTTGACCGCGTTCCCGCCCTCCTCGCCTTGCTTCCCGACGAGTTCGATTCGGTGCGCGCCTTTTTCGACTAACAAGCGGCTAGCGGGAAAAAACGACCGAAAGAAGAAAGAGGATTTCAATCACAGCATATAGTGCGAAAAAGCCCCAGTGGTTCTATGTGCCTGAGTGGCTTCAGGATGAGGTCTGGCATTTCCCTTATGCCTATGAGACGTTCAAGAAGTATATCCCGCCACAGGCGCTGATACTGGAGGTCGGTTTTGGCAGCGGCCGAATTTTGTCCCGGCTGGCCAAGGAACTGGATTGCAGATGTGTTGGCGTCGATCTGGAGGAGGCAGCCTTCGACTCGCTGTCCTTCTTCTGTGAACAGCAGGGGTCGAAGGTCGAGGCGATAAAGGGCTCCGGTTTCGTCCTCCCTTTCAAAGACAATAGCTTCGACGTGGTCTATTCCGAGGGGGTGATAGAGCATTTCCCCACGCATCAATCTCAGCAGATGGTGAGAGAGCATGTTCGGGTCTGTAAACAGGGGGGGCTGGTGATCGTCTCCGCGCCCAATAAATTCGCTGTCATCCACTCACTGACAAAGCTTTTGCTTGGCGAGAGATTCCTGTTCTACCCCGAGCGCAGCCTCTCCAACTTTGAGCTTTGCCGCTGGATGACCAGAGCCGGATTAACCCCCATAGCCAGGGATGGGTTTGCCTTCGGCTGTCAATTCTACATGTTCAAGGCATTCTTCTTGGAACAAAAACTGCCCACGTGGCTGGAAACGCTGGCCTCCAAAGCGCTCACCTTTTTCCAGGGAACACGCATCTATCACTTCCGCAATTCGCGGTTAAATTCCCTGATCGGCTTTCAGACCTTGGTTGTGGGAAATAAAAAGAAATAAACCATCCACTGCGCCATCCCAAAACCTACAGCGAATGGCCCTAAAGTTCCACCGTTATAAGCACATCGATTAAGGTGGTTTATTTACATAAGAAGGCGATCTGATCTAAGTAGCGCTAGTAAGTACCAGGAGCAGGCTCCTGTCCAGGGTTGAGCTTGCGCCATTTCTCCACCAACTGCTCCTTGGTTTCCTTATGCCCAGGATCAGGGACACAAACATCATCAATAGGACATACCTCAGCACAGCGGGGTGACTCAAACCAGCCGACACACTCAGTGCACTTGTCGGGAGCGACCACGTAGATCGTCTCCTCCTCGCTAATCGCCTCGTTCTTGCACTCTGCCTCACAAGCGCCGCAGCTTATGCACTCCTCCGTAATCTTATAGGCCAACTTTTAACCTCCTCCTAAATATTTTGGCAAACGGCCTCAGACCCTTTGCTCAAGCTGAGAATGCAGCGATAGCTTTCATCCCCAGCCTCATCAACCGAATTTCTTCTTTAGCGCAGCAGCGACATGCTTAGGAACAAACTGCTCAATGGAGCGACCGAGCATACAGATCTCCTTGAGCAGGGTGGAGCTAACAAATTCATATTCCTGATTGGTCATCAAGCAGATCAGCTCCACATCCGGGGCAAGTTTCTTGTTCATCAGCGCCATCTCAAATTCCCTCTCGAAGTCGGAGCTCATCCTCAGTCCGCGCACCATAACGCTGGCTTTTATCTTGCGTGCAAAGTCCACAGTAAGGCCGCTATAAGGTACTACCCGAACGTTGGGGATGTGAGCCAGCGCCTTCTTCATCAAATCCACCCTCTCCTCAGTGGTGAACAGAATGTCCTTTGGCGGCCTATCGTAAATAGCCACGATCAGCTCGTCAAAAAGGGGTGCTGCCCGCTCAGCGATGTCAACATGCCCCTTGGTTACCGGGTCGAAACTCCCAGGGTAAAGAGCGATAGCCAAACTACAACCTCCTATTGATATACTGAGATGCAAGTATCACCATGACAACGTTCCTTGACCAGCCGGAAATTGCCATAATTCGGACTTAATGGGAGGCGAGAAGAGTGCTCCACCGCAATGGTGGTGCCGGGACCGACCAAATCAGAGTTAACCAGTTGCTCCAGGATTTCAGGGATAGACAGGTCAGCGTAGGGCGGCCCCATCAATATAATACCATATCTCCGTTTGAGGAAGGAAAGGGCCTTGGTCACGCTGCTGCGATAGACATGCGCCTGTGACGCTAGTCCGGCGTTCTCCAGATTCTCCTTGATGATAGCGCTGCACCTGGGATTATGCTCCACAAAATCAGCCCACTGAGCACCACGACTCAATGCCTCTATGCCCAAAGAGCCAGTGCCAGCATAGAGGTCAAGCACCGAAGACCAATCTGTAGCCAGAGACTCCAATATGGAAAAAACCGCTCCTCGAATTAAATCCGAGGTAGGACGAAGGGAAACGCCTCTTGGCGATTTAAGGTGTTTCCCCTTTGCCGTTCCCGCAATAACACGCATTCTTAAAAGCAGGGTCGCCATCACGCCTCGCTTTACCAGGCAAGGCAATTACATTATTACGAAAAGTCCCACTGTTAGTCAAGGGGTAGCGCAAACTATGCTGCCAACAGGGAGGGTATTTCGCTTCACGGCCGCTCCACCAGGGTCAACTCCAACTTCATCTCAGTGCCGTTCCGACTTATGGTCATGGTCACCGTATCACCGGGCTCGAAATTCATCAGCACATTGAGAAGGAGGTTTTCTTCGTCGATAGAATAGTCGCCCATTTTGAGGATGATATCGTTCTCCATTAGGCCGGCTTCAGCAGCGGGGGTATCGGGGCTTACCAAGACAATAACGGCTCCCCCGGGCAGGTCTTGATGCCTGATGCCGATGAAGGCTCGAGAAACCTTGCCCTGCTCAATAAGTTGAGTGGCAATATCTTTCACTGTATTGCTGGGAATAGCGAAGCCAATGCCCTGTACCAGCTGCCCCCCTTCCGTAGCTCGGATAACAGAGGCATTAATGCCAATAACCTTCCCCTGAGAGTCAACCAAGGCTCCTCCGCTGTTACCGGGATTGATGGCAGCATCCGTCTGAATCAAATCCTGATAGAAGATACCGTCCGCCTTCCACCTGCGGTGAAGCCCGCTGATTATCCCCACAGTCACCGTGTTGGGAAATTCCCCCAGGGCGCTACCGATGGCTATTACCTTTTGTCCCACCACCAGACTGTCGGAATCAGCCAATACTACTGTAGGCAAATCTGAACCCTCGATCTTTATCACTGCCAGGTCAGTAAATGGGTAGTCAGTGCCAATGAGCGTGCCTTCTCTCTCCTCACCATCGGCCAGGACCACCGTGAAGACGCTATAATCATCCACTACATGCTCATTGGTGACGATATAGCCTCGCTCATCGAGGATCACTCCCGAACCTACCCCTTCGCCCAGCAGCAAACCC
>DAOUOW010000017.1 GCA_030626475.1 Chloroflexota bacterium
ATTAGCCATTATTGTAGAGAAAGGAGGTAGAGAATGGGTTATTTGGCCATCCCCACGGCAGTTGGCGGCTTCTTTTTCAGCTCCTTCCTTGCCATGCTATTTTGGGGCATTATCTCTCCCTGGGTTGGAATAAGCACTATAAGCTACCTCGATGCTATGGTGGTTACCATTGCCATCTGGCTGGTTATAGCGCCGTTAGCTGCCGCTATTAGCAGACGAACAGGGGACTAGAACCATAATCAAGCAGGTCCACAGTTAAGGACGATTTCGTATCTGAGCGTGCTGGCCCATCCCATTGGGTGCTAAAGGGTTTGGCGGCAAAATGGCGGCAAAAACCAGTATGCTTCTGATGATATCTAGTTTGCATAAGTTGCAGCTAGCCGCTATAATCCCACCACTACACAATTTTGTCTTTGCGGTGAAGTGTTCACCCAGAGGACTTCTCGAGCAGGGCCTCTTTGCAAGGAGGGAAATACGATGGCGACTTCAATAGCCAAGCTAGTCGAGTATACCAATATCAGGTGGAATCCAGACTGGTGCAAGCGATGTCTCATCTGTGTTGAGGCTTGTCCCAGGCAAGCGCTCGTTCTAAAGGATGATGCTATCATCGAGGTGGGACATTGTGACCGAACAGGCCTTTGCCAGCGGCTTTGTCCCGACTTAGCCATAGAGGTCATGGAGCCCCGCTCTAAGGAGGGGCGGCGATGAAAAGACTGGTTCAGGGCAATGAAGCCGTTTTTCTTGGTGCTATCCGAGCAGGAGCAGACTTCTTCGCTGGCTATCCCATCAGCCCCTCGTCAGAGATTCTGGTTCTGGCCGCCGAACAGGCTGCCAAGGACCCAGGCTTTAGGTTCATCCAGAGTGAAGACGAGATCAGCGCAGCCAACGCTATCATTGGTGCCTCCCTTGCCGGTGCCAAGTCCTTTACCGCGACCTCCGGGCCGGGCTTCACCTTGATGCAGGAGGCTATTGGCTACGCCCATCAGGTTGAGGTGCCCGCTGTCTTTGTCAATGTGCAAAGGGTTGGTCCTGCCACCGGAATGCCCACCATGCCAGCTCAGCAGGATGTTATGCAGATAAAGTACGGCACCAGTGGTGACTACTATCCACTGGTCTTTTATCCCAACTCCGTTGAGGAGTGCTATCGTTATGCTATTACCGCTTTTAACGCCGCGGAGGAATCTCTATCGCCCGTTATTCTGCTCAGCGATGCCTTCGTAGGCCATTTAAACGAGGTGGTAGATGTGGATGCCATCGAAGTGGAAGCCATTCCCCGCGGCAGGCCCTCTTTGGGGACGGGTAAGAGGTTCTTCACCGGGCTTACCCATGATGAAGAAGGCCATCCCCGTACCGCCGATGCAGCGGTATACAGGGAGTGGCTCTCCAGGATTAGAACCCAGCACGAGAAGGTGGCAGTCCACTACAGCGACTTTGAGTTCAAGGAAAACCCCTCCAGCGATACGCTTCTCATTTCCTTCGGCATTGTATCAAGAGTGGTTGCCCCGCTCGCATCCCAATTTGCTCTATTTCGGCCCATCCGTATCTTCCCAATGCTAAGCCACGAGATACATGAGTGCGCCCAGAGTTACGACAAGATAGTTGTCATAGAGGCCAATGATGGCCAGTACGCATGGCTGGTTGAGCGTGAACTTAAAAGGGATATAGTTCATGTCCCGCTCCTCGGTGGCAGGATCAACCTCGACCTAGTCAAGAATGGCCTCAGTGAAAAGCTGAGGAGGGAGGTGGTCTGATGTTCAAGGACCTGCTCAAGCTGGAGCTTTTCCCTACCACTTGGTGCCCCGGTTGCGGAATAGGGCAGCTAATGATCCAGTTAGCAATGGTTATGGAGGAACTCGGGCTTGATCATACCAACTGCACCATCATCTCCGGCGTGGGATGTACCGGCCGGCTTGCAGGCTACTTCAATGTGGATGGCGTGTACACCTTGCATGGCCGCACCTTGCCTGTAGCCGAGGCAGTGAAGCTGGTGAATCCAAGCCTTGAGGTAATCGTTGTCTCCGGGGATGGCGATTTGGCTAGCATCGGGGGGAATCATCTTCTCCATTGTGCCAGACGCAATCCCAACTTGACTGTACTCTGCAATAATAACCAGGTATATGGACTCACTGGAGGTCAGGCAGGTCCGACGACACCGCGTGATACTAAAACCGTGAGTTCCCCTGCCGGTGCTCCTTACGACCCGGTAAATCTCCAAAACCTGATGAAGGCTGGCGCTAAATATTTTTATGCCAAAACGACTGTATACCATCAGGTTCACCTCCGCAGCTGTGTCAGGGAAGCCATTGCCTGGCCTGGGTTTGCCTTTGTCGATATCACCAGCCAGTGCATTGAGAACAACGGGCGCAGGTTAGGTTTCAACTCCGCATATGAAATGCTGCTGCATTTCCGTAGAACATATAAAAGAGCCCCTGAGGGAGCCGAGACCCTGGGTCCTTATGAAATCGGCATAGTCCGCAAGGGATAGGAAGGAGTCACAGATGGGAAAGGTCATCATTTCGGGAGAGGGTGGCCAGGGGGTGAGGGTGATATCCCATACCATGGCAACATTACTGGCCAACCTTGGTTACGAGGTGAGCCTGCTATATGATTATGACTCAGCGGTGAGAGGCGCTATGAGTGTGGCCTACCTGGTCTTTGATAGGGAGCCTATTGCCAACCCCGTTATCCAGGAGGCGGACATCCTGCTCAAGCTTTCAGACAAGGCAGAGGGACTTGGAGCAGAAAAAACGGTGTGCCAGACTGGCCTCTGCACTGATGAGGAAATCCCCTTTGGCAAGCTGGGGATAGAGAAATTCGGCAGAGAGATCTTTGGCAACATGATTGCCCTGGGGCGCTTAATGGCCTTAGTGGGTGTTGAGGTCGCTGAAGAGGAGTTGGCCAAGGTTCTTCCTCTTAAATACAAGGAGGAGAATTTAAGTGCGGTGCACTTTGGCTATCATTTGAAAGAGGAAGACTTGGAGCGAGGCCTCAAGTCGAGAAAGAGGCGCGAGTTTGATTTCTCCAGTGAGCAGCCCGGCGTGGCCGATTTGGAATCAGATAGTCAATCATAGGTCGCTGTTCTTCACAGTTGCCTCTTGAGTTCTTCGTAGCTCTTTCTGACCTCCTCCACAGAGGCTTCGTCTTCTAAGGTAGTCAGGTCGCCTATGTCTTCATCGCTAGCAACAGCCTTGAGCACCCTTCTCATGATCTTGCCGCTTCTGGTCTTGGGCAGGCTGGCTACAAAATACACTTCATCAGGGGTTGCTATTGGTCCAACTACGCGGCGCATGTGTTCTGCGAGCTCCATCCTAAGCTCTGGCGAGGGTGTGAAGCCCTGTTTGAGTATCGCGAAGACGACGATGTTATCACCCTTGATCGGATCAGCTTTGCCGACTACGGCAGCTTCAGCTAGAGCAGGATGTGAGATTGCGGCGTCCTCTAGCTCTGCTGGGCCCATTCTATGCCCCGCCACCTTCAGTACCTCGTCCGCCCTTCCCAGAATCCAATAGTAGCCATCTTTGTCTCTTATGGCGTAGTCGCCAGTATAAAACATGCCTCGAAATTTGGACCAGTAAGATCGTTCATATCGGTGTGGGTCTCCATGGATGCCGAGCAACATTCCTGGCCATGGTTTTCGTATTACCAAATGCCCCCTTTGTTCATCCGCAACCGGCTTGCCCTGCTCATCGACCACTGCGGCGTCCACACCGGGCAGGGGGAACGTTGCCGAGCCAGGCTTGAGTGGCACGCATTCTATCCCTGGAGCTGGTGATATCATTATCCCGCCAGTTTCAGTTTGCCACCACGTGTCGACTATGGGGCATCTTTCGCCTCCGATGTTTTGGTAATACCAGAGCCATGCCTCGGGATTGATTGGCTCGCCAACGCTGCCCAATAGCTCCAGGCTGCTCAGATCATGTCTCTCAGGCCCCTCCTCCCCATATCTCATGAACATCCTGATAGCTGTGGGCGAGGTGTAAAATATCGTAACCCCGTACTTCTCGATGATGTCCCACCATCTATCCAGCGTGGGATAATCAGGAGCCCCCTCGTAGAGGACTATGGCGGCGCCGTGAGCCAGAGGGGCATACACTATTGAACTGTGCCCGGTAACCCAACCCACATCCGCTGTGCACCAATAGACCGACTCTTCCCTGATATCGAATACCCATTTATAGGCGGAATAGTTGAATACCAAATATCCGCCAGTGCCGTGCACTATGCCCTTAGGTTTACCGGTGGTGCCTGAGGTGTAGAGTATGTAGAGAGGTTCACAGGACTCCATGGGCTCAGGCTTCACCGAACTAGCTGCGGTATCAAGCAGGTCATGAAGCCAGAGGTCTTTCCCCTCCTTCATTGTCACGGGTATGCCAGCTCTTTTGACCACTATCACCTTATCCACAGAAGGCGTGAGGCCCACGGCTTGGTCGCATATTTCCTTTAGTGGTAGTGGCTTTCCCCTCCTGAATCCGGCATCAGCGGTGATTAGAAGTTTGGCCTGAGTATCATTGACCCTGTCAGCGAGCGCCTGAGCGCTGAATCCAGAGAATATGACGGTATGAACAGCACCGATCCTAGCGCATGCGAGCATAAATATGGGGAGTTCGGGTATCATAGGCAGGTATAATGCAACCCTGTCACCTTTGCCTATGCCGATTTTCTTAAGAATGTCAGCAAATCTATTGACCTCTCGGTAAAGTGTGGCATAGCTTAGGACTCTGGTATCCCCGGGCTCACCCTCCCAGTATATGGCCACCTTGCTTCGCCGCCATGTCTTGACATGCCGATCTACACATAGATACGAAGCGTTAAGCTGCCCGCCCGGGAACCAGCGCGCGAAGGGTGATTCCCATTGCAGAACCGAGTCCCAAGTCTTGAACCAGTCCAATTGGCGGGCTTGCTCGGCCCAGAATTCCTCCGGCTCTTCCATTGACCTCCTATATACCTCCATATACCTCTTGAACGGCCAGTATCTGGATTCGAAGGATAGAGGTGATTGAGACACGATCGTTTCCCCCTTTCCCCGCTATGCTGATGACTATATAATCAATTATACTACCAGTTCTCGCCTCTGTGCAGCCGAGAGACCGGTATAATATCGGTATAGTCCAGACAATTGGCGCAGTAAAGGACGCCACCCTCAACCGCTGTACAGCCACAAAGGGGACAAATCCGCTCGGCCATGCTCCCTCCTTATTACAACGGTGTCTGCTTTCTCGCTTCGATCAACTTGAAGATTCCCGCTCCGAGGTCAGTAACTTGTTCTACTGCTAGGCCGCTTTTTGCCACATTCTCCGCTGTTCGCCGGTTGATATTCGCCCCGATCATTCGCACCACCAATGGATTGGCAAGGTTCATAAGCCAACCCAAAATACGGTTGGCGCTCAGCACATGCTCCAACAAGACCACTTTGCCTCCCGGTTTACACACCCGCTCAACTTCCATCAGGCCACGAACCGGATCTGGAACGGAGCAAAAGACAAAAGAGGCTACCACTGTGTCGAAGGTGTTATCCTCAAACTCGAGATTCTGCACATCCATTTTCTGGAGGCTGACTTTCACCTTCTGCTTGCTGGCTCTATCCTCGGCGCGCTCCAGCATCTTCTTGCTGAAGTCAATGGCGGTTATCTCTTCATCAGGCGGATAGAAGGGGAAATTCTTCCCGGTGCCGACCCCGACTTCTAGAATGTGAGTCCCTTCCACCTTGCTCCACAGGAGCTCCCGCCACTTGCTGTAGCGAGACCTCTCAATAAGACCCTCCATGCGGTCATAAAGGGGAGCAATTCGATCGTACCGCCTTTTAGCAACTTCTGTACCCTTGCTTTCGGTCGACACTTCAGAATTCCACATTTCGAACTAAGTGAGGTCTTTCTTGATCTGCTCGAACTCTTCCCTCGAAATCTCCCCTCTGGCATAGCGTTCCTTGGCGATGTCCAGCGCATCACGTTTCTCGGGGGTAGTTGATCCCGCGCTACCACGCTCGGTCACCCTCTTCACTCCCCAAACCACGGCTGCAATGATCAGCCCCCAGAATAACACCATCAATATGCCGCCGAACATCATCCACCAACCCATGCCTTCACTACAATGCCACATGCTTCACCTCCTTGCTAAAATCGAGCGAGCTTGGAGTTTACCCCTTGTACCTCCGCATGAGGAGGGAGTTGGAGACCACGCTCACCGAGCTAAAGGCCATAGCTGCCCCAGCGATTATGGGGTTGAGCAAGAAGCCGGTGAAAGGGTATAGTATGCCAGCGGCGATGGGGATTCCCAGGGAGTTGTAGAAGAAGGCCCAGAACAGGTTCTGCCTTATCTTGCCCATGGTGTATGCGCTTAGCCCCATCGCCCGCACCACGTCGCGGAGGTCGTCTTTTACCAGGACGATATCGCCGGACTCTATGGCGACATCGGTGCCGGAGCCGATGGCAATTCCGACGTCTGCCTGCACCAGGGCGGGGGCATCGTTAATACCATCCCCCACCATGGCCACCCGTTTCCCCTGGCTCTGGAGGCTCTTTATCGCCGCTGCCTTGTCCTCGGGAAGCACCTGGGCCAAGACCAAGTCGATGCCCAGGCTACGGGCGACGGCCTGGGCATTGCGGTGATTATCGCCGGTGATCATCGCCACCCCCTTACCTTGCCTCTTGAGTTCCCCCACCGCGGCGGCGGCATGTTCCTTCATCGTGTCAGCCACAGCTATCAGACCCAGGACCTTTCCCTCCTCAGCCAGCAACATTACCGTCTTACCCTCGTCTTCCAACCTCCCCATCAGGCCCTCAAATTCAGCGATGTCAATGCCCCTCTCCTCAAAGAGCCCTCGATTGCCCAAGAGTAGCTTCTTGCCCTTGTAGCTGGCTTCCACCCCCTTGCCAGCGACGGCGTTGAAGCCCTCGGCCTCGGGCACATCCATCCCTTCCCCCTCCGCTTTATGCAGTATAGCTTCACTCAGGGGATGCTCCGACCTCTTCTCAGCTATGGCCGCCAGCCGCAGCACCTGCCCTCCATCGGGGTTGGCCAGGGGCAATACATCGGTAACTCTGGGCTCGCCCCGCGTCAGGGTCCCCGTCTTATCGAAGACTACGGTATCGATGCTATGAGCAGCCTGGAGAACCTCAGCGCTCTTGATAAGAATGCCCCTTTCTGCCCCCAGCCCGGTGCCCATCATCACCGCCGTAGGGGTGGCCAGGCCCATGGCACAGGGGCAGGCGATGATGACCACGGCAATGAAGGCGGTAAGGGCGAAGATGAAGCTCGAACCGGATAGATACCAGGCGAGTAAAGAGACCAGAGCGATGGCGATCACCGCGGGCACGAAGTAAGCAGATATGCGGTCGGCCAGGCGCTGGATGGGTGCCTTGCTCCCCTGGGCCTCCTCCACCAATCTCACGATCTGGGCCAGGGCTGTATCCCGGCCCACCTTGGTCGCCTTGAACTTGAAGGAGCCCGCCTTGTTTATAGTGGCCCCGATAACCTCGCTGCCTTCCCCCTTTTCCACAGGGATGCTCTCCCCGCTGATCATGGATTCATCCACCGAGGAGTAGCCCTCAACGATTACCCCGTCCACTGGTAGCCTCTCTCCAGGCCTGACGATAACCACATCCCCCACCACCACATCCTCCACCAGCACTTCCCCCTCCTCGCCATCCCGGACCACGATGGCTGTCTTGGGCTTGAGGCCCATCAGTTTGCGGATGGAACCCGAGGTTCGGCCCTTGGCCACGGCCTCCAGCATCCGGCCCAGTAAGATGAACACAATAAGCAGCCCAGCAACTTCAAAATAGAGGTCGTCCCGGGTATAGTCGGGGCTCCCGGTCCATATTAGCGCTGAGGCCGCAAGACTGTAGAGAAAGGCGGTGCCGGTGCCCATGGCGATCAGGGTGTCCATGGTGGCGCTTCGGGTCTTTATCACCGTCCTGATCCCCTGGGTGTAGAACTGATAGCCGACACCGATGATGGGGGTGGTGAGCAGCAGGAGTAGGAGGGCGAAGATGGAGTCGCTCATGGAGGGGAGGGGAAGGTGAATGTGGTGGCCCATGGAGAAATAGAGCAGGGGAATGGCGAATGCCAAGGAGATGAAGAACTTGAGCCTGAGCGTCCTTATTTCCCTCTCCCTCGCCTCCTTCTCCCGGTCTATGGGGGCGGTCTCATCGATGGAGATATAGCCCACATCTTTTATCCTCTTCTTGATGGTCTCGACATCCACAACCGAGGGGTCGAAGGTTATTCTGGCCCGCTCATTTACCGAGAGCTCCTTGGCTATGATCCCCTTCAGTCCCTTCAGGGCGGCATCTACGGTGCCAACACAGTGGGGGTTGTCCATGCCGATGACCTTGAGGTCAACCCTCTCTCGCTCCTCTTTAAGCACACCATATCCCACGCCCTCTATAGCCTTTTCCAGCTCCTTGCGTGATACCTTTTGGGGATCGTATTCCACGTGGGCCCTCTCCGAGGCGAAGTTGACCGAGGCTCTAGCCACCCCTTCCAACTTGCCTAAGGCTGTCTCGATGGTCTCCACGCAGGAGGCACAATGCATCCCCACCACCGGGACGGAAGCCTTCTCTAAGGTGGCGGATGGCAGGTGCTCCTCCCCCATCTCGTCCCTCTCCGCCTCTTTGCCCAGGAATCGATCCCGACAGACGGGGCTACAGAAATAGTAGGTCTGGCCCTCATGTTCGACCTTGATTCCTGTTTTCTCGTCTACTTCCATGCCGCAGATAGGATCAATAGCCACGATTCACCACCACCTTACCATGAAACTCGACGGGCTCATTCCAAAGGAACCGCGTATTGAGTAATTTGCAGGTTGCAACTTTGATGCTGTTCGCACCACAACTGGCACTTCTCAGCCAATTCCTTCTCTTGGTAGGCGAAGCCGCAGGCTTCGCAAATGTAGAGAGTCTTCCCCTTCGTCTTCATTTCCTTGACCGTTGACTTACTCCTCCCCCTTTAGCTTTGAACAGTCAATGTGAAGACAGACCCTTGGTGGTCAAGACAACGTCTCAGCAAGCCAATCCAAGTGACGCATCTCCTCCCGGGCGATGGCCTCGATCTCGCAAGCCATCTCGCCTTCACTCATAGCATAGGCATGTTGCAAATATCGAATTATGGCTGCATGCTCGCCCTCGAGGTCCTTGTTGAGCAGATTAATGATATTCTTGTTCATCATGCCCCTGATTCTTGACCCTCACAGATTAGCACCAAATTGATTCTAGGTCTAGCAGTTTGCTCGCCATTGGAAATTCTTCCACCCTTACCTCTTGACAGCACTTCTCTGCTTGTTAGAGGGGATTGACCTCGCTAAGAAGGCGGCCTATAATTTGGTCTTCAAGACGAGAGTCGCGGAGGCGAAGGATGAGTACGAGAGAGGTCAATGTTTATTCCACTCCTTACTGCCCGTGGTGCAAGAAGACAAAGAAGCTCCTCGAGGATAATGGCATCACCTATCAGGACTTCGATGTCGCCGCTGACAGGACTGCTCGCGAGGAAATGATACGCAAAACAGGTCAGATGGCAGTCCCGGTAATCGAAATCGACGGCGATTTCGTCGTTGGCTATGACGAAGGCTGGCTGAAGCAAAAGCTGGGGCTCTGAGTTGGGGGGGGATGCCATGCATGAACTGATAATCATTGGCGCTGGTCCAGCGGGGATGACGGCGGCAGTGTATGCGGCGAGAAAGAAGCTCGATACCCTGCTCCTCAGCAAGGACCTGGGAGGGCAACCTAACCAGACTACGGGGATCGAGAACTACATGGGCTATCAATTCATCGAGGGCCCAGAACTGATGCAGAAGTTTGAGGAGCAGGTAAAGCAATTCCCCATAGAAGTAAAGATTGGCGATGGAGCAGTGAGCATATCTCGGCTGGATGGAGGATTTGAGGTCAGGACGGAAAAGGGCGAGACCTATCAGGGAAGAGCAGCCATCATCGCCACCGGCAAGCGTCCCCGTCCCTTGAATGTGCCTGGAGAAGAGCATCTGAGGGGACGAGGGGTTACCTACTGCGCCATCTGCGACGGCCCCCTTTTCGCGGGGATGAAGGTGGCGGTCATCGGGGGTGGCAATTCCGCCCTCGAGTCCGCCGATGACATGCTCAAGATTGGAGAGCATGTCTATCTGGTGTCCCTCACCCCGCTCACTGGAGACCAGGTGCTCATCGATAAGGTGAAAGGGGCTGCTAACCTCACCATCTTCATCGAACACGAAACCTCGGAGATATTGGGCGATAATTTTGTATCTGGGATCAAGATAAGGGACCTCAAAAGCGGCGAGGAGCAGAGCCTGGATGTGGGTGGGGTATTTGTCGAGATCGGGCTCATCCCCAATTCCGAGCTGGCAAAGGGCTTGATCCATCTCAACAGGCTGGGCGAGATCGAGGTCAACTGCGCCTGTGAGACCGGCATCCCTGGGCTCTATGCCGCTGGGGATGTGACCAATGTTCCCGAGAAGCAGATCGTGGTCGCTGCTGGCGAGGGGGCTAAAGCAGCACTTCAGGCTCATCGCTATCTACAAAGGCTGAGTTAAAGCTAAAAGGAGGGCATAAAGTTGGCAGTCAAAAATGTTGGCGAAAAGTACAGGTGCAATGTCTGCGGCAATGAGGTAACAGTGACCAAGGTCGGCGGTGGCACTCTGGTCTGCTGTGGGGAGGATATGGAGCTAATTAAGGAATGAGAGACTGAAGAAGGCTTTGCTCAGCCCAACATCTGCAAGCAAGAGTGACCTTGATCAACCACAGCCTAACATTCGAAAAAGGAGGCAGAAATGGCCTACACTGCTAAAGACTACAGCAGCCTGATCGGTATGGAGGGTTTCAGCGAAACACTGCTTAATAATCATTTCACCCTCTATCAGGGTTATGTAACCAATACCAACAAACTGCTTGACTCCCTTGGGGCCATGCTCAAGGAGGACAAGGTCGGCACCCCGGAATACGCCGAGCTAAAGCGTCGGCTGGGCTTCGAGTTCAACGGCATGCGCCTCCATGAATACTACTTTGAAAATCTCGGTGGCAAGGGAACGCTGGACAAATCGGGCAAGCTGGGCAAGAAGCTAGCTGAGGAGTTTGGCAGCTATGAGAACTGGGAGAAGGACTTCAAGGCCACCGCTACCATGCGGGGGATTGGCTGGGCCATCCTATACCAGGATAACGTAACCGGCAGGCTTTTGAACCAGTGGATCAATGAGCATGAGACCGGCCACCCCGCAGGCTGCACCCCCATCTTGGTACTGGATGTTTTCGAGCATGCCTTTATGATCGACTACGGGCTGAAGCGAGCTGACTATATTGAGGCCTTCTTCAACAACGTCAACTGGAGCGTGGTGGAGGCTCGCCTCAGGTAAAGGCACCCGTCGCCAAACTGAAAAGCAATCTTCTCCGAGGGCAGGGGAATGAAGAGAGTCTATCTGGATAATGCTGCTACTACCCCTATATTGCCCGAGGTGGTGGAGGCCATGCTCCCATACCTTCGTGATGCTTATGGCAATCCTCAATCCCTCCATGACTGGGGAGATGAGGCTAGGGAGACCATCGAGAAGGCCAGAGGCCGGGTAGCAGCCCTCATCGGGGGCCAGCCCGGGGAGATCATCTTCACCGGCTCGGGCACCGAGGCCAATAACTTCGCCATCAAGGGGCTGGCCCAGGCCCAGCAGTCCAAGGGGAAGCATATTGTCATCTCGGCCATCGAGCACTTCTCGGTGCTCCATTCAGCGAAGACGTTGGAGAAATGGGGCTTTGAGGTGACCCAGGTCCCAGTGGATGGGTACGGGCTGGTGGATCCCGAAGAGGTAGCCAAAAGCATGACGGAGGATACCATTCTGGTCTCGGTGATGCACGCCAACGGTGAGGTGGGCACCATAGAGCCCATCGCCGAGATAGCAAAGGTGGTGAAGAAGATGGGGGCCCTATTTCATACCGATGCCGTGGCCGCCGCAGGCACAATACCTGTCGATGTTGAACAGCTCGGGGTTGATGCGCTAAGCCTGGCGGCAAACCAGTTCTATGGCCCCAAGGGCATCGGCGCCCTGTGGCTTAAGAAGGGCACGCGCATCATACCCTTTCTCGATGGCGGGGTGCAGGAGGGCGGAAGGAGGGCAGGGACTGAGAATGTGCCCGCCATCGTGGGAATGGAGAAGGCAGCAGAGCTGGCACAGCAGGATATGTCTTCTCGAATACAGCGTTTGTCTGCCCTACGAGAGCAGTTGATAGCGGATGTGAGCTCCGAGATAAAGCACACCATCTTAACCGGCCACCCAGCTCAGCGCCTCCCGGGAAATGCCAGCTTCTGCATCGAGTTCATCGAGGGGGAGTCGATGCTCATGCTGCTCTCAAGCAAAGGTGTTGCCGCCTCCAGTGGCTCGGCCTGCACCTCGAGGGCACTCAAGGCTTCCCATGTTCTCACCGCCATGGGCATACCTCCTGAGATCGCTCAGGGGTCGCTCCTTTTCAGCCTCGGTCTGAACAATAGCGAAGAGGATGTTGACTACCTCGTGGAGGTACTGCCTCCCATAGTAGACCGGCTACGCCAGATGTCGCCCCTTTATGCCAAATTCGTTAAAGAGCAGGGGGGAGGGAAATAATATGCCGATATATAGCGAAAAGGTAATGGAGCACTTCATGAACCCCCGCAATGTGGGGGAGATCGACAATCCAGATGGCGTCGGCGAGGTGGGAAACCCTGTTTGCGGGGATATGATGACCTTCTACATCAAGGTCGATGACAATCATCTCAGCGACGTCAAGTTCAAGACCTTCGGCTGCGGCGCCGCCATCGCCGTCTCCAGCATCGTGAGCGAGATGGCCATGGGAAAGAGCTTGGAGGAGGCGAGGAAGATCACCCCGGCACTGGTGGCCGAGGAGCTTGAGGGTCTGCCCAAGAATAAGTATCACTGCTCCAACCTCGGTGCTCAGGCACTGAATAAGGCCATCGACGACTACCTGAAGAAGCAGGGCAAAGAGGTGAAAAGCAGAAGGAGGGGGAAGAATGAAAAGGAGTGAGGAGACAAAAGAGATGGGGTGTGTTTGCCCCTACTGCGATGAGGAGATAGCCCTCAATCCCTTCCCTTATTGCCGGCCGTGCCAGGTTGAGCTGCGCTATTGCCTGAAATGCACTATCGTGGTGGAGAGGAAGGCCAAGGTTTGCCCCCAGTGCGGCCAGCCCTTGGAATAGGTGACCAGAATGGCGGAGAGGGAGAGCGTAACTCTGGTTGTATTCAGCGGCGAGCTGGATAAGGCCTTGGCCGCCTTCAACATCGCCATCGGGGCCGCCTCCATGGGGATGGAGGTGAGCATGTTCTTCACCTTCTGGGGGCTAAACATCATCAAGCGGAACGAGGGCAGCATCCGAAGCAAGGGGGTGATGAGGCGGATGCTCAACTTCATCAACCGGGGTGGCTCAAGGAGACTCCATCTGTCCAAATTTCATATGCTGGGAATGGGCACCTGGATGATGAAGCGGCTGATGAAGGATGTCAACTTCCCCCAGCTTGAGGAGCTGATGGCCATGGCCAAGGAGATGGGGGTCAAGTTTATCGCCTGCACCACCTCTATGGGGATCATGGGGATCTCCAAAGAGGCTTTCATCCCCGAGGTAGACAGCTTTGCCGGTGTGGCTACCTATCTGGCTGAGGCGAGAGAGGGCCGGGTAAACCTTTTCATCTAGGAGGAACGATGAAAGCGGATGCTACCTTGGACTGCATCGGACTCTATTGTCCCATGCCTATCGCTCACACCGCCAAGAAGCTAGAAGAGCTGGAGAAGGGGCAGGTATTGGAGATTCTGGCTGACGACGAGGGGATAAAAGAAGATATGCCTGCCTGGTGCAAGACCACGGGCAACGAACTATTGGGCATCGAGGAGGAGGGGGAGCAATATAGGCTCTACGTGCGGAAATCCTGAAACTAAGTGGTAAGACAGGATTCGCTGAGGGGAGGCGGGACTATAGAGGCAAAAAGGAGCGCTTGCACGACAGGTAGAGCAATAAACAATCTGTTATCATTGGAAGGGGGAGAAAGGCAATGGCCGGAGAGGGGAAAAAGACCTATACTTGTGAGAAGTGCGGTTGCGAAGCTGAATTGGTGATAAAAGAGAAGTCGGAGGGGAAACCTAAGATGGGAACCCTGGTGTGCAAGGTGTGCGGCAATGAAGCCGATATAATCCTCGAGGAGGTCTAGTTCTTAGCAGACCACTTGATTGAAAAAAAGCTCCTTACATAAGGTTTGAATGAGCGTCGATATAGAGTTCCTAAAGACCATCCCTTACTTCCAAGGTCTGGGCCTTGCCGAACTCGAAGCCATCAAGCGCTTCGTCTTCGAGAAGTCCTTTGACGCCAACGAGTTCATCGTAGAGGAAGGAGATCCCGGCGAGGCCCTGTATTTCGTTGTCTCTGGAGTGGTGAAGGCGTTTAAGACCTCGGCTGAGGGGAAGGAACAGATACTACGCCTGATAAGGCCGGGGGAATCCTTTAACGATGTCCCCGTCTTTGACGGTGAGCCGAATGTGGCTAGTGCCGCTGCCATGGGGCCTGTTGTCCTCTACGGGATACGCAAGAGCGATGTTGGCATCATCCTTCGCGATCATCCACAGGTGGCAGCTAATGTGGTAAAAGTACTGGCGGGGAGGGTGCGACATTTCACTTCCCTGGTGGAGGACCTTTCCTTCAGGAATGTCCTCGGCAGGGTAGCCAAGCTGCTCTTGGAGTATGCTGAGAACGGGACAGGGCTTGAGAGACCGCACCTCACCCAGCAGGACATGGCAGCCATGATCGGTACTGCCAGGGAGATGGTGGGCAGGTCGCTCAAAGCTCTGGAAGAGAAAGGGGCGATCAGGATAGATCGTCACCGCATCGTGCTAACAGATAAGAAAGCTCTGAGGGAAACTGCGGGAGAACTGTTATGAGACAAAAGTCACAACCCCTGGTGGATTGGTGGTTTAAGATTATAGATGGAGGTTGGCTGAAGTGGCCCAGATGCCAGAGATAATTCGAGAGCTGTGTAACGGCTGTGGCCTGTGTATTACAGTGTGCTCATGTAAAGGGCTAGTTTTGATAGATAACGTGGCTGTGGTTATTGAAACGGTGGAGTGCGACTACTGCACCGAGTGCGAAGCAGTGTGCCCCACCGGAGCCATAAGGTGTCCCTACGAGATAGTCGTTGAAGAAGGCTAAATTATAGCTCAGCCCCCCTTTGCTCAAGTCCCCATTTGCTGCCCGCTGATTATTACCCCCTAAGCGTTCCCTTCGTGTCTAAGTTTGAGACAAAAGTCGCAGACAAAGGCTATCCCCTAATTCAGAATGATTTTGAAAGGTGAATGGGGGTGGCAACATGGCACGAAGGGCAAAAAATATAGCTGAACATCCCAAGGTACAGGCTGAATGCTATCACCATTGGATAATCGAGAGTCCAAAAGGACCTACCAGCAAAGGCGTATGCAAATACTGCGGCGCTGAAAAGGAGTTCTCCAACTACTGGGCAGATTTCTTCTGGGAGGATGACGTCTCCATGCTCAGCAGTTCCTACCTCAGTGAGAACTAACTGGAGCATGTTGGCTAGACTCCAATACTTTCCTCGTCTCTGCCAAGGAGGGGTCTTTTTTTGAACCTCTCGGCAATTGGCTCTGGCTGTTCACGGTGCCTCTCAGGGCTGGTCGATATCCCCTTGCAAGCGCGTCTCACTCCCTGGGACGTTCTTGCAGTTCCGTGAGAACTTCTTGCACTTCCTGAGGCAACTCCACCTTGGCAGTGCCGGCGCTGCAGCGGTCTATGCTCCACATCAAGCCCGGCATCATATGGTATGGGATGGTGACGAAGAGTTCCTCAGCCTTGTAGTCTTGGTACTTCCGTGAGGTGTAGTCCATCAGGCTGAGGTTGAGTTCTCCCGAGACCAGAGGATAGGCAATAACCATGTGGCAGGTGGAGCCCACCAGCTCTGCCTTAGGCGGTTTGCCATCAGGGTAGGTAGCCAGAGTGACCAGGCGGCAAGCCTGATCCGGGTTACAAAGAAAGACCACTAGATCAGGCATGAGTTCCGCCTTCTCCAGCGGGGAGAAAACTACATATTCGGCTAGGCCCAGAGGCGGAGGCGAGGTCAAAGCCATCGTCCGATGCATGGTGGCGATGGAGCAAAACAGCTTCTCCCCTTCCACCAGAAACTTCTTCAGCATCTTGTCTCCATCCCCTGAAGGGCGAGGGCCCAGACCAAGGTGCCAGATTCCTCCGGGACAGGAACAGCTTTCCTGGCTAAGGTTAATGCTGGCCCCCGAGCGCGCATCAAGAAGAGCCTGACACACCATACGGCGCTCGGTTTCCGCTCCAGAGACCGGTGTCATGGAGTAGGTGACGGCAATAGGACTGCCCTCCAGGGCGAGCATCTCCTTCAACCTTGCCGAGTATTCCCTCCAGATCATGTCGAACCTCCTCTTTTCAGTTTACAACGATTCTATAAAAGCTTAGCTGGCTTGAGAGGCGAAGCAAAAGCGTACTCATCGGGCCACTTCGATTTGACCGACCCCTTACGCCAACTAATTCTATGTACCATCGCGCAGTATGTCAAATAGCTTTGGGATGGCATCTAAACGCAGCCGCATGGGACAAAAGTCGCATACAAGAATTATCCCATGACCTAGAATAACTTGACCAGGGTGCGAACAGCAGAGTCCCGAGTGATCTAGGTGCGACAACGCTAGTGCAAGGAGGTTATCATGGTGCTAGAGAACTGGAGCCCACAGCTGCTGAGCCTCCACATGGGAGCGACGGAATGGGTGATGAAGGAGGGTTATGGCGGCTGGCCGCCCTCCTGGATGTGGAGGTGGATTCCCGTCGTAGCGATAGCCGAAAGGGAAGCCAAAGCCGAGACGGAGGACAAGCCCAGGAGCAAGCAAAAGGCAAGAGAACCGGCGGCTGTTGCTTAAACTGTGCGTAGGCATGAAACTGGGGAGCGGGGATTTGCATCCTCGCTCCCTTTTTGTGCTCGGTTGAACATTGTGGACTTTTGTCAACTGCCGAA
Source organism: Chloroflexota bacterium (assembly GCA_030626475.1). Classification (GTDB taxonomy): domain Bacteria; phylum Chloroflexota; class Dehalococcoidia; order E44-bin15; family E44-bin15; genus JADFVG01. The sequence continues at coordinate 16,994 of DAOUOW010000017.1, forward strand.
GGGCCAATTCACGTAGCTCCTCAAGGCTCTTACCCGCTAAGCCCCGAATTCCAGCATGGAGGCTATGGTTACTTTCAGGAGCTCGTTGGGGCATTCATAGATCTGGGTAACCTTGGCGTCGCGATAGAGTTTTTCCACTAGGTTTTCCTTCGCGTAGCCATACCCCCCGTAGATCTGCACAGCCTCGCTGGACACCTTGACCGCTACATCAGAGGTCAGGATCTTTGTTCCAAAGGCGAGCTTCCAGTCAGAACGGGGGTGAGTATCGGAGTGCCTGGCAGCCTTCCAAGCCAGGGCCCGGGCTGCCTCAATATTGATATGCATTTCAGCCAGCTTGGCGCCCACCAACTGGTACTGAATGGATGGCCGGCCAGCTATCAATCGTTGCTTGGCATAGTCGAGAGCGGCCTCATAAGCAGCGCGTGCGATGCCTAGGCTCAGGCCCCCAACGAGAACCCAGCAGTCCACCGTAGTCAGCCTTTCCCTTTCGGCAGCGAAGAGGTCGGCAGAGCGTTCCGTGACGCCGCCCAAGACCTGCCCCTTGGGGACCCTGAGGTCGTCAAGGTAGAGAATCACATTCTGGGAGAGCCTCTGGCCCATCTTGTCCTCGGCCTTGCCCACGTTAAGCCCCGGGCTATCCGCCCAGACGAGAAAGGAGTTGTGGGCCGCAAGGCCGCCCTTGCTCATGTCAGTTCGGGCGTGGATGACGTACCACTTAGTGAGGGGCGTGCCGCCATTGGTGACGAAATTCTTGGTGCCGTTGAGCACGTACTCATCGCCTTGAAGCACAGCCTTGGTCTCCATTGCATAGTCAGGAAAGACCAGCAGCCAGCAGGGGCCAACATTGGGTTCGGTAAACGATAGCGCGGTGAGGCAGCCCTCTCCCTCGGTTACTGCTCCAAGGAAGGTTTCCCGCTGCTCCTCCGTGCCCGAGTTGATCGTCTGCTCCAGGGCGAGGGCGTGGCCCTGGAAGCTGACGCACACCCCAGCATCCGCCGCTGCCAGCTCCTCCCAAATAAGGAGGCAGGTGAGGCAGTCGAGCCCCAGCCCCCCATAATCGGTGGGGATAAATGCCTTGTGAAACCCCAGTTCGAAGCTCTTCTTGAAGATATCCACGGGAAAAGCTTCCTTGGGGTCCACGATTCGATCTCTCTCCATGGCGACCGGCTTGATCTCTTTCTCAGCAAATTCGCGGGCCAGCTTCTGGATCGCCAGCTGTTCCTCCGTGAGCGCAAAATCTACCATGTGACGCCTCCTTTGGCTTTCTTATAGTGACTATTTCATGACCAATCGTTCTCTTGGTCGGTGACAGTGTCAGGTCGCCTTCTATTTAGGTGGCTCGGGTAGTGATGGGTTCACCAAGCCCACAGCGAGTGTCCGGGGAATAAGCTCAATTAACTCATCAAGCGTCCAGGGGCCATCCTTTTTGTAATCCTTGTAGATTCCCTTCACCTCCTCTGGCTCTGAGTACAGCGTCACCCGGCCACCGCAGCAGCCAAACACCCGGCCGTTTATATTAGCTGCCTCGTCAGTTGCTAGGTAGAGCACGATCGGTGCCACAGTCTCAGGACCAGCCAAATCCAAGAGTTCGTCCAGTCGCTCTTTGGTTATATAGCCAGCCTCATACCAACCTCGAAAGCCGACCTGCATCAATTCGTTCTCCGTTAGCCTGGTTGCTGCTTCTGGGGCAATAGCATTACAGGTCACGCCATACCTTCCCATTTCTCTGGCTATGCTTCTGGTTAAGCTTACAATCCCTCCCTTTGCAGCGGGATAGGCGGTCCCACCCACAGTGCCCAGCCAGGTTTCAGAGGTTGTGTTTATTATCCGGCCACTCCCCTGCTGTACCATCAGGGCGCAGGCATGCCGACAGCAATTGAATGTTCCCTTGAGATGAACATTAATTACCGCATCCCAATCCTCTTCAGACATGTCGTATATCGGCGCTCCCCTCAAGATGCCAGCGCAGTTCACCAGGATATCTAACCGGCCAAAGTTATCAACGCAGCTCTTGATCAGCTTCCCGGCATTGGCAAAATCAGCCACCGAATCATAATTGGCGACCGCCAGCCCACCTTGATTCTTGATTTCTTGGACGACCTCATTGGCTGGATTCAAATCAGTCCCACTTCCATCCGGCGCCACCCCGGGGTCATTAACCACCATGCTAGCGCCTTCGGCAGCCAATGCCAAAGCTATCGCTCTACCAATTCCGCGGCCAGAACCAGTCACCACCGCATTCTTGCCGTTGAGTCTTTGACCCATTTCCTGACCTCCCCTCAGCTTGGGTTAGAATATCTCGATCCTGCCATTGTATCGGGCACTTTGCCTAGAAATGCGAGTATCCGCCATCGACCGATAAGTGCACTCCATTTATGTAGCTGGACTCGTCGTCAGCCAGAAAGAGCACGGCGCGCGCCACCTCCTCTTCCTCGCCCCATCGCCGCGCTGGTTGAGTGGTTAGTACAATATCCAGCACTTCTTTTGGGAAGATATCAAAGGTGCTGGCGGTTGCCATTATGCCTGGCGCTACACAGTTGATCGTTATCCCCTCCGGTCCCACTACGTCGGCGACACACTTGGAGAAGTGTGCTATGCCTGCCTTCAAGCCTCCATATACTGGACATTGGGGCACCTTTATTTTGGCACCAACGCTGGTGATGTTGATGATCCTGCCATATTTCTGGCTCCTCATTTGAGGCAGAACTGCCCTGATACAGTTCAGAACGCCCCTGAAGGTCTCAATTGTTGCATCAGCGACCTCTGGCCTCATTAAATCATCCAACGGCTCGAGTGTCCACGTCACATTCCAAGCAGCGTTGATCAGAATGTCTATCTGCCCAAACTCCTCGATGGTCTTTTTTACCATTTCTTCCACTTCGCTGCGCACACCCACATCGGTCTTGACGGCGAGCGCCCGTCTCCCCAGAGCACGAACTTCTTCCGCAGTGGTGCCTATGGTGCCTGGCCGGCGCGCAGGTGCATCATCTTCCGCTACGGTGCGGGCAGCCAGTACGAGATCGGCTCCCTCCCGAGCAAAGGCAATGGCTATTGTCTTCCCTACTCCCCGGCTGCTCCCAGTTACTATGGCAACCTTGTCCTTGAATCTCATGTGTACACCTCCTTGATGCTCATGCTAATCGCTGCTTTCTTTGGATATTGGCAAAAGCTTGGCCAATGTTGTCATCCCCGGTCATATTGGGGGCATGGCGCTGCCAATTGCGACAGCCACCCGATGACTTGCGCCTAGACTACTTGATGCATTTGATGGTATTGAAGCACTATGTGCGCCACTTTAAGTGCTGAGTCCACCGCCTGGTGTGTGCCACAGCCATAGCCGCCGGCATCACAGCCGACATAGAAAAGCCCGCGCAGCGGAGCCTTAGCTGACGGCTTATGTCGGCCACATTGGCCCACCACCTGAGCCAGGCCAATGCACTCTCCCCCCTGTCCCGGGAGCACGTGATCCCTGGCGACCGCCGATACGTCGGCGGCACTATAGTGCTCCTTGTGTTCGATATGTTGGGGGAACTCAGGCCAGAGCTTAGCCATCATTTCATCCAGCTTGTCCCACCACGCTTGTGTGTTTTTCATTTCGGGGTCGGACGGGGACATGATAGAACCGAGAACACATTGCTTGCCCGCAGGAGCCAGACTCGGGTCATACACTGACGGGGTCACCACATGGATGAAGCCCTCCTCGGGAACCCAGCCTGCCTTTGCTTTCAGGTAGCGTTCCGAATTCCAGTAGCTATCGTCGGAGAAGGTCATGTATATAGGGTGTTCCATCACCGGCTTGCTCAGAAAGTAGCGGGTACCTATTAGTGCCATGGAGGGAACCAGGTCCTTGACACAGTTCACGTAGCCCTTGTCGAAGTGCTCCTCGCCCACAAGCTTGAGCACCGTAGGTTGAATCCCGGCATTGCTCACCACGATGGGGGCGTGGAAGGCACCTTGGTCAGTAACCACCCCGCGAACCTGGCCGTCTTCGATGGAGATCCGCTCCACCCTGGTTCGCAGCCGCACATCACCACCATTACGCTTAACCGCTTCGGCACACCCCTCAGCTAGCCGCCCGAAGCCGCCCTTAAAGTAGCCCGTAGCACCGCCTTGCATGAAGTCGCGCCATGTCTTCACCGCCTCGGAGGCAGACACAAGGTCGACGGGCACCAGAAAGGCAATGTTGGCAAACATCGCGAAAAAGCTATACAACGACTGAGGTATTCGGTAGCGGGAAATGAATTCATGAAAGGTAACTTCGTCCAGGGCGTCGATTTGCTCTGGCGTCATCGAAGTCACATCAGCAAAGAAACGGCCGAATTCCTCCGATTCCTCCTGCGTCAACGGAACAGGGCCTGGGAGTTGATATGGCGCATATTCCCCTGACGGCCCTCGGTAGAGAGTGACCGACTCGGGCGACGGGGGCACCAATTCAACCTCCAGTCCTAATTCCCCTATCACCGCCTCATACTGACTGTTGCGTACTGGATTTGCGGTTACCGGCCAAAGCTCGTAGGTGAATCCCCCACGGGACACAGTCAGAGTTTTACCACCAGGCCTGTCATTCTTATCTAGCAGGAGGGTCTTCATTCCCCTCTTCGCCAGCAGACCGGCACAGGCAGCTCCTCCCGGGCCAGCCCCCACCACAATGGCGTCATAAATCTCATCACCCACGGCGAACCTCCTTTTTGAACTGTTTTCCCAGCTAGTCTCGCTGTTTACTTTCACTCCTCCATGAACCTCAAAAGACGGCTGCAGGCGATGACCCTTAACTATCTCTCCGCGTAAATCTCATTCACTAGCGCCTCCACCTCCTCAGGGTTGTACGACTCTACCACCCGATACTCACTCTCCCCCACAATCTCGTAGATAGGAGATGTCCGTATTGCCACATGACCAATGCCATTGAGCACCTCACAGCCATAATGGACGGGCCCAACCGGACTAGCAAAGGTTCCTGTCTCCATAGTCTCTATAATCTTGTCTATGTCATCCACCGTGCCGGCTTGCTTTAAGACCTGGGTATATACAAACAGGAGAGTAAGCGTCTCCAATGATGCTGCTGTGAACTCGAAACCATAAGCTTTGTCGTACTCCACAGCGAGGGCAGCCACCTCAGGCCATAGATCACCAATGGGGTGTGGCATATAGATCAGCATTCCGATGGCATCGTCCCAGGATGCCTTCACCCATGTCCCTTCGGTCCAGTGGTAAGTGACACAAAGCCCTTCGTAGTCCATTACCCACAGCGCTTCAAACAGGGGCAGGATGCCTATAACCAGATCAGGGTGGTAGGACATGATCCTGTTTGCTAAGTATAAATATTCCGTCGTTCCCCATGGCAGTTCCTCAGCCCTAAGTTCAAGACCAAAGTAGTCGCAACAGCCATCAACGGCATCGCGTATGGCGTCCCCGATTCTACCCTCGACGTAAGTCATAGCAACAAGCTCCACCTCAGGGTGCTCCTCGGTTAACCAGTCAAAGAAGGGGGCCGCACCTAAATGCCAGGAGACCATCGTCTGGAAGGTGTGGGGCTTATCTGGCCCGTAATCAAACGGACTGCCACCCGCGATGTCGAGCATCATCCCTACTTCTTCAGTTATCATTGCCGCAGCCATCCCTGCATCGCCACCAGACTGGTACATGAAGTCTACGTGATGCTCATGGATGAACTTCATGGCCGAAGCTCTCCCGCCTTCGATGGACATCAGGTTATCTTCAAAGACGAGCTCCCAGCGATAGCGCTCTCCGTCCACAGTAAACTCGCCAATCTTATCATTAGCTAACTCAAATCCATATTTAGCCGGGAGACCAGCAAACGCTGCATAAGCGCCGGTCAGCGGTAACCCGATGCCAAATTTCAACTTCTTTACTCCCTCCTCCTCCTCCTCACCGCCGCAAGCAATACCAATGACCAGAGCCAGACACAAAACCACAACTGCTGCTAAAGAAAACCATCTTTTCATCTAACACCTCCATCTACCCTCTTGAGGCCTTATTTCATATAAGCTCTAGTATGCTATCTCCCTGTATCCAGGGTGTCAAGGTCTTGCTCAATTTGAACCGGGATTTCTCATACTAGCTGGCTGTCAACGTCCGTAACAAGCCCGGTTGTGGTAGTTTGTGGGGGGAGGCCGCAAGCGGTAAAGCTAGTGGCGTAGTCCCTAGGTGTCTAGCAAATCTCTGTGCCACAAGGAATGAACTGCCTGCTGCGGCATTGAACAAACTGCTACAATATGCAATGGCTAGGAAATGGCGATATTAACTCGCCGCTAGTCAAACTCGCCCAAATTGGCTAAATTTGGCGGGTCTCTCTTACTGTTGCTCAGTCCTTCTTCTTGAAGCCTGCCAATCTCTCCTCGGTATCTTTAATCTCAAACTCGCTCTTGGCTTCCAATTCTAAACCTTTTTCCAACGTATCTCTCATGCCACGATTGTAAAGATACTTGTGGGCAGCAACGGCATCAAGACTGTTGGCCATTATCTTGCTTGCCAGCTCTTGCACAGTCTCTTCAAGTTTGTCCTTGGGGACGGCCTTATTTATCAAACCAATGCGCTCTGCTTCCTGCGCCGTGATCATCTCAGCAGTAAAGGATAGTTCCTTAGCCTTCAGAACCCCGATAGTTCGGGGCAAACGCTGGCTCATACCCCAGCGAGGCACAAGCCCCCAGCGAGCATGGGTATCCCCAAGTCTGGCCTCTTCCGAGGCTATGATCAGATCACAACAAAGCATTATTTCCAATGCTCCGGTCAAACAATATCCGTTGACCATAGCTATTACGACTTTAGGCAGGTCCTGTATAGTATCGATTAACCCTTTAGATTGATCATCCAGTGTAGGTCCTACGCGTCCTCCCTCAAGTCCACGCTCGCCTAGCGACACTAAATCCACACCGGCAGAAAAGGCACGCCCTGCCCCCGTAAGCACTACTACCTTCACGTCGCCATCCCGGCCCGCCTCCTCCACAGCCGCCTTGAGCTCAGTGAGAACTGTTGGACTCAGGGCATTCATGACTTGGGGACGGTTTATAGTTATCTTGGCAACACCGTCCTTTTTTTCATATATCACGGTTTCATACACCATCGCTTGACCCCCTTTAAATTGTATTGACACTTTTAGCCGTGGTTTGGCGCATATTTTCCACCAGCTCGGGGCAAGGACCCTCAGCTTTTCTGCAAGTGGGCTCACCAAGAAGAACTTCCTCAAAAGCAAGGTGAACCCACATCGCAATAAGTGAAACCCTCAAGCCCGATGTCCCAAATGGGCTAAGCTTTTCACCCCCTTCGGTTTCAGGTCGCAGGCAAGAGAATCTACCAGAAGCCGCCCGCTGCCATTTGTCCAATATAGCCTCATCGAGCTCCTTAGCCCGTGTCTCCCAGCCGCCTTCGATTTCGTAGGGGGCATGCATCTGGAACAAGGAAACATGGTCGCCCGGCATTCGGCTAAGCTGAGGATCCAAGAAGGTCTGGCAGGTGGAATGGCCGCCGAAATTATCACCCACCTTGCCTGCGATCACATTGTCCCAGTGAGCCAGAATCTCATCCATGCTCTCGAAGCCGAAGATGGTCATGAATGCCTCGCTGACCCAGGGGTCATCGCAGGCGTAGCGCGGCTGCTCCTTGGTGGCAAGGTGCAGGGTATGGTAGC
>DAOUOW010000054.1 GCA_030626475.1 Chloroflexota bacterium
GATAAAATGCTGCCCGAGGAAGCCCTTTCAAAGGTGGGGTAAGGCTAAAAAGGACCTGAGCCTACTTTATCCTTCTCAGCTCTATAGTGACTAGATTATTCTTGTCCAAGCAGTCCAGCGCGATCACATCTGTGTCCCCCCACTCTGCAGGGAATCCGCCGCCGAACTGGAGCATGATGATGTAAGGGAAGATGTCGTGGTATAAGAAGCCGCAAAGGCCCCCGCTTTGATGACCGCTAAGCTCAAATTTCTCCCCTACCTTGTGACCGAGATAACAGGCGCCTTTAACCGCCTTGATCGTGCCTACTAGTCGATACCCAAGCTGCTCCGCCATGGTACACCTACCTTTCCAAATAACCAATGCTAACCCGGCCATCACAATTGCAGAAGAGCCCTGGCCCTGTTGCTTTGCGCGCCCCCCGATTTCCCGGGGTTTGCCTCTTCACCTCACCATCGATATAACAATGATAACACGCCGCTTCCCGGCGGCACCACCGAGGATGAAAATGGGTGATGCTGAAACAAGTTCAGCATGACAATTATGTCTCAGAACGCCAATGTCATTCCTAGCGCCGGCGGCACCACCGAGTATGAAAATGGGTGATGCTGAAACAAGTTCAGCATGACAATTATGTCTATGTCTCAGAACGCCTATGTCATTCCTAGCGCCAGCGGTAACACCGTGGATGAAAATAGGTGATGCTGAAACAAGTTCAGCATGACAATTATGTCTCAGAACTCCTATGTCATTCCGAACTTGTTTCGGAATCTCAAGACTAATACAATGAAACAATTTGCCGGGGCCATTGCCAGAAACCTCATAGTACGTTGCGAGGAGCATTAACCATCACCAATCATCAATTACTAATCACTAAATGTTATGTGGGGATTGCCACGCCCCGGGGTACCTCTTTTTCAGCACTCTCTTAATATATAGTGAGTTGGAGAAATTAGAAAATATCGTAGGGGATACCCTTTATATATTCCCTGGCTTCTGCGGCGACGAAGAGCGAACCGGTAGCGCAGATGAGGTCCCCTGGCTTTGCTATCGCAAGAGCGCGCTCCACCGCCGATGACACGCCTTCCGCTATCTCTCCTTTCGCCCCTTGCCCTTCGAGCTCCTCTAGAAGCAAGGCAGGCGCCAGAGCCCGGGGGTGTCGGGAACGGGTAACAATGATCAGGCTGGAAAGCGGTGCCAGCTCCCCCACGATCCCCGCTATGTCCTTATCGGATGACGCTCCTGCTATAAGTATTAACCTATCGAAAGTCAAATACTCCTCGATGGCCTCCCTCAGTCTCCTTGCCGAGTCGGCGTTATGGGCGCCATCGACCAGGAAAAGGGGCTCATGTCTAAGGACCTCCAGCCGTCCCGGCCAGCGAACCTGAGCCAGTCCCCGGGCGATGTCATCCGCCCCGATACCGAGAGCCTCCAGGGCGGCCACGGCAGTGGCGGCGTTCTCCAATTGGTGCCCCCCAAGGAGGGGAATGGTGAGCTGATAACTCCCCGCTTTCCCCTTTACTTCAAAAGATTGCCCTGCTAAGTCCGAGGTCAATTTTTTCCAGGTGACATCCCGGCCCACCGCAATAAGGCCTGCCCGGTTATGGCGACAGACCTCTGCTATCACCACTTCAGCCTCGCCGGGCTGCGGCGCGCTCACTACGAGAGCCCCAGGCTTGATGATGCCTGCCTTCTCCCTCGCTATCTTAGCCAGAGAATCGCCCAGCACCTCGGCATGGTCCAGGCTTATCGAGGTAATCACCGAGAGCCGGGGCGTTACCACATTGGTAGCATCCAGCCGCCCCCCCAATCCCACCTCCAGAACCTGGAAGTCGACCCGCCGCTCCCTGAAGAAGGCAAAGGCGAGGGCGGTCAATATCTCAAAGGTGGTGAGCTCGCCATAATTGTGGCGCTGATTCACCTCACCGATCTCAGGCTGCAACCTCTGTGTCAGGGCGGAAAACTCCTCCTCGGTAATCATCTCACCATCGATGGTGAGCCGCTCCCGAAAGGTATGTAGATGGGGGGAAGTATAAAGCCCCGTCCGATAGCCTGCGGCGGAGAGGGCGGAGGCGATCATTGCCGCGGTGCTCCCTTTCCCCTTGGTACCCGCCACGTGAATCGCCGGCGAGCTGAGATGAGGGTTGCCCACTCTCTGAAGGAGCTCCGCCATACGCCTCAAGTCAAAGTTGGCCTGCGTATAGAGGAAGGCCGGCAATTTCTCATAGTCGGTAAAGCTCAGGATGTAGCTGAGCGCTGCCTGATAATTCACCGAGCCATTATATCATGAGCCGGCAGGTTCTTAGTAACAGCGCGATCAACTCCAATGGATATCCAGACGCCTGCCATACCATAGATGAGATTATGGGTAGGTTTTAGCCGATGCTCCAGGCTACCCATGGGATGCTGAAACAAGTTCAGCATGACAAGAGGTGGAAGAAATCAGCCATATTGTCATTGTGAGGAGCGGAGCGACGTGGCAATCTCCACGTTTCATGACAAAACATCACTGAGTATGAAGCAGGAACCCGGAGACCGATCGGTCTGGATTCCCGCCTGCGCGGGAATGACAAGGGTGTAGGGTTCATCCGGACAGATAATGGTATTTTCGTGGCAATGACGGGTAAAAGTCGGCGAACGGTGCAGCGTCACCAATGTACTGGACGAGTACATGAGCTATTTTCTGGAGTAACCTATGCTATAATATTACAACTCATGTTTACCCACCTCCACGTTCATACTGAATATAGCCTCCTCGATGGCCTGTGCCGCATTCCCCAGCTCATCTCCCGGGCAAAAGAGCTGGGGATGGATAGCATGGCGATCACCGATCACGGTGCCATGTACGGGGCGATGGAATTTTACCAGGCCGCCAGAGAGGCCGGGGTAAAGCCCATCCTGGGGTGCGAGTTCTATTTTACACGCTTTGGATACCGCTCCAGGGATCCCGCCGACAAAAATCCCTATCACCTCACCCTGCTGGCCAAGAACGAGGAGGGTTATCAAAATCTACTTCAACTCACCACCAAGTCCCATCTCGAGGGTTTCTACTATAGGCCCAGGGTGGATCGGGAGCTTCTTGCGGAGCACCATGAGGGACTGGTGGCCCTATCAGGGTGTCTCCAGGGCGAGATCCCGCGCCTCCTCCTGGAGGGGCGCGCCGAGGAAGCCAGGAAGGCGGCCCTTTGGAATAAGGAGGTCTTCGGCGATTTCTACCTCGAACTGCAGCGCCACCCCATAGCGGAGCTGGAGCGAGTAAACCCCCAGCTCATCGCCCTCGGTGGTGAGCTGGACATCCCCCTGGTGGCCACCAACGATGTCCACTTTACCTTGAAGGAGGACCATCCTTCCCATGAGCTGCTCCTTTGCATTCAGCGAAACACTACCATCTACGATGAGAAGCGGATGAGGATGGGGGATTCATTCTATCTAATGAGCGAGGCGGAGATGGCGGAGCTCTTCTCAGACCTTCCCCAGGCACTGGAGAACAGCCAGCACATCGCGGAGCTGTGCCATCTTGAGTTGGAACTCGGGCGGTCTCTCCTCCCTAAGGTGGTGACGCCCCAGGGCAAGACCGCCGACGAATACCTCGAGGAGCTTTGTCGAGAGGGGCTCAGGCGTCGCTTTGACCAGCCTGCCCCTGAGATCGTGGCGCGCATGGAGTATGAGCTGGATGTAATACGAAAAACCAATTTCGCCAACTATTTCCTCGTGGTTTGGGACCTCATATCCTTTGCTAAGGAACGAAGAATCCTCTCCGGGGTGCGGGGCAGCGCCGCCGCCAGCCTGGTTCTATACTCCCTCGGTATCACCGACATCGATCCCCTGGAACATAAACTGGTCTTCGAGCGCTTCCTCAATGTGGAGCGCAAGGAACTGCCGGACATCGACCTTGACTTTCAGGATGAGCGGCGCGATGAGGTGATATCCTATGCCGCCAGAAAATACGGGGCTGAGTGTGTGGCCCAGATCATCACCTTTGGCACCTTCGGCGCCAGGGCGGCGATCCGGGATGTGGGCCGCGCCCTGGGAATGCCTTACGGGAGTGTCGATCGGGTGGCGAGATTGGTTCCCCCCATCCCGAATATAACCCTGGAGCAGGCCATGGAGAGTAACCCGGAGCTCGGTGAGCTCTATCGCCAGGATGAGGGGGTGCACCAGTTGGTGGATGATGCCCGTCGTCTCGAGGGCGTTTGTCGCCATGCCTCCACCCACGCTGCCGGGGTGGTCATCTCCAAGGAGCCGCTCACCCGTTACGTGCCCCTTCAGCGACCGACCAGGGCAGGTGAAGGGGCGATCGCCATGACCCAGTTCCCTATGGAAGCCATCGCCCA
>DAOUOW010000037.1 GCA_030626475.1 Chloroflexota bacterium
ATCGAGCTCATCCACTCCTCCATTATATTCCCATCGTCATCAGCTTGATAGAGAATGATGCCACTGTCAAGGAACTCGTCGGCCACATTTATCACGGTATTAAGCACCCCGCCAGGATTGCCTCTGAGGTCAAGGATAATAGCCGTCGCCCCACTTTTGAGAGCATCGCTGAGAACGGAGCTTACCTCTTGGTCGGTGCGCAGCGAGAAGTGGATGAGCTCGATATGGGCGATGTTGCCCGGCAGCATCTCAAGGTAAACGGTGTCGATGTCGATCTCTTCCCTGGTTATCTCTATCTCTACCGGTTCAGTTTCTCCCTGGTGCAGAATGAGGAGAGTTATCGCTGTGCCTTTTGGCCCTCGGATTTTCAACACTGCCTCGGTGAGGGTCATCCCTGAAGTGGTTTCTCCATCTATCTCCAGGATGCGGTCGCCAGCCCTGATCCCTTGCCGCTCAGCGGGAGTGCCACGGATGGGGGAAATCACAGTCAACTCGCCATCCTCCATAGCAACAACAGCTCCAATGCCCTCGAAGGAACCCTCGTACGCACTCCAGATCAGCTCGTAGGTCTCAAGGTCAAGATAGGCGGTGTAGGGGTCGCCCAATGCCTCGATTAGTCCCTCGATCGCCCCTTGGATCAGCTCCTCGGGGTCAAGGGCTTCTTTGTTGACATAATATTCCGACAGGGATTGCCACACCTCCCACAGGGTGTCGAACTCCGGGGGAACCTCCTCGGGCACACTGTCGGACTTTGCCTGAAAAAGGCCACAGCCGGCGCCAAAGAAAACGAGGAGGATAAGTAACACTACTAATAGGGTGAGAGGCTGGCTTTTCCTGTTCATAGCAAAGCACTATAACATAAAGCTCTAGGCGGCACAAGCTGAGGGGGTGTATCAGGGTTGACATGGCCTTTTACCACGTGTTATCATTTGCCCACTAGTGAACCCCTTCACTAGCTAGATAGTACCAGGAGGAGATTATGGCAGGTATAGTATCATATGGTGCCTATGTACCGTTATTTAGACTGGGACCTGGAACAGCAGGCTGGACAGCGCCAGCGGAGAAGGCGGTTGCCAGCTTCGATGAAGATAGCATAACCATGGCGGTGGCAGCATCCATCGACTGTATGAACGGGATGGATCGCAGCACTATCGATGGCCTATACTGCGCTACCACTACATCTCCCTATGTTGAAAAGCAGGGGGCGACCACGGTGGCTACTGCTTCAGACCTGCGCCGAGACATACTTACCGCCGACTTCACCGATTCCTTGAGGGCGGGAACCAATGCCCTGAGGTCTGCTCTCGATGCTGTTGCCGCAGGCTCGGCGAAGCGAGTCATGGTCACTGCGGCCGATATGCGATTGAGCACACCACGCTCAGAATTAGAGCCCATTTTGGGCGATGGTGCTGCCGCTCTGCTCATCGGGGATGAAAGGGTGGCGGTCAATGTAGTGGGCAGCTATACCCTTGCCAATGAAATTCTAGATGTGTGGCGGTCCTCTGGCGAGAGCGTTGTCGGTTCCTGGGAGGATCGATTTGTCGTCGATGCCGGGTATCGCAGTGTTCTGCCTGAGGTCATCTCTGGTCTGTTCAATAAGTACAAAGTTGAGGCCAAGGATTTTGCCAAGGTTGTCTATTACGCCCCCGACCTCAGAAGGCACGGCGAAATCGCGAGGAGGTTCAAGCTTGATGATGCCCAGGTTCAACCCCCACTGTTCGGCACCGTGGGCAATACCGGCGCAGCCTTCGCCTTGATGATGTTGGTAGCGGCGCTGGAGGAGGCTAAGCCGGGAGAGAAGATTCTCCTTGCCAACTACGGTGATGGCGCCGATGCTTTCATCCTTGAGGTTACCGAGGAGATTAACAATATCAGGAACCGGCGGGGGATAAAGGGCCATGTGGCAGCCAAGAAGCTGCTCAGGGACTACCAGATGTACGCTTCTTGGCGTGGTTTCGTGCAGGTGGCGGCGGCAGCTCGCCGCCCTGAAATGACGATGCCGTCAGCGTCTGCACTGTGGCGAGAACGCGACAAGAATATCCGCTTCTATGGTGTGAAATGCAAGAACTGCGGCTATCAGCAGTATCCCCCGCAAAGGGTATGCACTAAGTGCCATGCTAAAGATAATTTCGAAGATGTGAGGTTCTCAGACAAGAAGGCGACATTATTTACCTATTCCATGGACTATCTGGGGCCAACTGGGGATCCACCGCTGGTTGTTGCTGTGATTAACTTTGAGGGTGGTGGCAGGGCAGTAACCATGATGACCGACCGTGATATCAACGAGCTCAAGATAGACCTTCCACTGGAGATGACCTTCAGAAAGCTGTTCACTGCCCGAGGCGTTCACAACTATTACTGGAAATCTATGCCAGTAAGAATGTAAACCTAAACGGAGGAGGAAAGAAATGCAGGGCATCAGAGATAGAGTGGCTGTGGTTGGCATGGGGTGTACCAAGTTTGGCGAGATGTGGGATAAGGGTGGTATGGATCTGATAGCGGATTCCTGTTTTGAGGCCATCGAGGATGCTGGTATCGAGCCCAAGGATATCCAGGCAGGCTGGTATGGTACAACAGGCACTGGTGCGACCGGGCAGATGGTAGCCCGGGCTCTGAAGCTGGAGTATATTCCCATCACCAGGGTGGAAAATGCCTGCGCCACTGGAACCGACGCCTTCAGAAATGCTGCCTATGCTGTGGCGGCAGGTATCTACGACATAGTGCTGGTTAGCGGAGCAGAAAAGCTGAAGGACACCGGCTTTGCCGGGCTGGGGGCAGGAGGGGGCGTGGGAACGTTCGTTGAAGCGCCATCGCCACCGCCAGTCCAGTTTGCCCTCGCTGCCACCAGATATGCTCACCACTATGGACTGAGCTACGAGGAGCTGAAAACTGCCCTGGCGAGGATCGCAGTCAAGAATCACCACAACGGCACCCTCAATTCTAGGGCTCATTTCCAGAGGGAAATCACCATGGAACAGGCGCTTAACGCCCCGATGATTGCCTGGCCTTTAGGGCTCTTTGACTGCTGTGGAGTCAGCGATGGCGGGGCAGCCGCTATTCTAACCACCCCTGAGATAGCCAAGAAGTTAAAGGACGACTTTGTGCTGATAAAGGGCCTTGGCCTCACCTGTGGCGGCATGCAGGGGCAGCTCCAGGACTGGTATGACTTCGTCCACTTTGAGGAGGATGTAACCGCAGCCAAGATAGCCTATGACGAGGCTGGGATCAAGAATCCCCGTAAGGAGATCGACCTCGCCGTAGTCCATGATTGCTTCACCATCACTGAGCTCATCATCATGGAGGACCTTGAGTTCAGCCCTCGAGGGAAAGCGCCAGATGACGAGGCTGCTGGGACCTTCACCCTGGAGGGTGAGCTGCCGGTGAACACCGACGGTGGTCTCAAGTGCTTCGGTCACCCCATTGGCGCCAGTGGGCTGAGGATGCTGTACGAGATTTATAAGCAGCTTCAAGGGAAGGCAGATCAGCGGCAGATAAAGAAGGCAGACATCGGGCTCACCCACAACCTGGGTGGACTTCCTGGCTCCTTCACTTGTGCTATCGCCATTCTGGGGAAAAGAGACTAGGAATTTCAATCGCCTTGATATATCAGGCCGCTCATCCAGAGTGGCCTGATGGCTTATGTCAATAGGGGAGAACCTTTTCGTATTTATAGTGACATAACTATTATTGTGCGAACCACTTCTCAATGTGACAGGCAATCTACCCCTGGCCGCCGCCTTATTTTGCCTTGGCTGGGCTGTAGCGTCGCAAAACGTCCACCAACCCCGCAGCTTCATAGCGTTGCTCTTGGGATACGCCGCTTATGATGTCAGCCAGCCGCTGCGCAATCATCTGTAACAGGTTATCTAGGCCCCATCCTTTGGCGGCGGAGAGTAATATTGCCTGTTGACCACTTTCTTCCACCGCGCTCACCAGGTCGCTTATGTCCTCCTCTCGATGAACGAATAGGTCAACCTTGTTAAGAATAGTGATCTTCGGCTTATCGCCCAGCCCCAGTTGAGAGAGAATCTTGTCCACGGTTATGCTTTGCTCGGCAGCGTTTTCATGCGTTATGTCAACAATATGCACAAGCAGGTGAGCCTCTCTTAGCTCTTCCAGGGTGGCTCTAAAGGCAGCAATTACCGTGGGGGGCAGCTTCTGGATAAAGCCCACCGTATCGCTGATGAGTACCTCTTGCTTGTTGGGCAGGGTCAGCCTTCTGGTGATGGGATCGAGGGTGGCAAATAGCTTATTCTCAACAAGGACATCAGCATTGCTGAGGGTATTTAATAGGGTACTTTTGCCCGCATTGGTGTAGCCAATGATAGCCACGGTGGGGATACCCCGCAGGCTGCGACGACGCCGATAGAGGGCACGATGCTTTCTTACCCGCTCGATCTCTTTTTTCAAGCGCTGGATCTTCTGCCGCACCAGGCGGCGGTCGGTCTCCAACTGCGCCTCACCAGGGCCCCTTGTGCCGATGCCGCCGCCGAGACGCTCCAAGTGGCTCCACTGTCCCGCCAACCGGGGCAGAAGATATTCGTGCTGCGCCAGTTCCACCTGGAGACGCCCCTCGTGGGTCTGCGCCCGCTTGGCAAAGATATCTAAGATGAGAGCGGTGCGATCGATAATCTTAACTTCTAGCGACTGTTCCAGGTTTCTTTGCTGTGTCGGTGAGAGCTCATCATCGAAGAGGACCACATCATACCCCACCTCTCGCCTGAGGTCGGCCAACTCCATTACCTTCCCCTTGCCCAGATAATGGGCGGCATTTGGCCTTGTCAAGCGCTGCACCAATGCCCCCACTACCTCCGCCCCGGCGGTATCCGCTAACAGGGCAAGCTCCTCCAGCGAGTCTTCCACCGACCAGGTATCTCTAGCCCCTTTTATCTTGACCCCTACCAGGAAGGCTCTTTCCGTTGGCGCTTTAGTGGGAATGGTTTTCCTGGCGATAGCTCCTCCTTATGTCAAGAACCTTTGCTCCCTTTGGCGGCATGCCATCTAGAAAGGCGTGCCACCGCCTCCGCGATGCGGTCATCGGGGACGGTCAGCGAGATGCGAATATAGCCCTCTCCGTACTTCCCATAGCTAATGCCAGGGATTACCACAACCCCGGCTTCCTCCAGTAATGTGGTGGCAAACTCCAGCGAGGTGTAACCCTCAGGAATCCTGGCCCAGATATAGAGGCTGGCCCGAGGCGGCCTGGCCTTAAGCCCTATTTGGCTCAGGGTGTTGAGCAGCAGGTCGCGGCGGCGCTGGTATACGGCGTTATGCTCCTCAATGCAGTCCTGAGGTCCTCTGAGGGCCTCGATGGCAGCATGCTGGATCGCCTGGGGGATACCTGAATCGAGGTTAGACTTCACCCTCCTCAGGGCATCGATTGCTCGGGCATTTCCCACCACCATTCCCACGCGCCACCCGGTCATGTTGTAGGTCTTGGACAGAGAGTGAAATTCCACTCCAACATCCTTGGCTCCTGGTGTCTGCATGAAGCTCGGTGGTCGATAGCCATCAAAGGCAACTTCGGTATAGGGACCGTCATGGCAAACAGCGAGGTCATGCTTTCGGGCAAAGGCGACCACGCGGTCAAAGAAATCCAGCTCAGCTACCGCTGACGTGGGGTTATTGGGATAGTTTAGCCACAGTAATTTCGCCCTTTGTGCTATCTCAGAAGGGATGCTTTCTAACTCAGGAAGGAAGCCGTTTTCCTCTGTCAAAGGCATATAGTACGAAGAGCCACCGGCGAACATGGTTCCTATGGAGTAAACGGGATATGCCGGGTCGGGCACAAGAGCGATGTCGCCGGGGTCGATGAAACAAAGGGCAATATGCCCGATGCCCTCCTTAGCGCCGATGAGGGGTAAGACCTCCTGATCTGGATCAAGAGTGACATCAAATCTTTTCTCATACCACTCAGCGATGGCTCGCCGGAAATCGGGCAGCCCCTCCGACTCAGGATAGCGATGGTTTGCCGGGTCTTGAGCTGCCTGGCAAAGGCGCTCGATGATGTGGCGGGGGGTAGGGATGTCAGGGTCGCCAATAGCCAGGTTGACCACATCCTCACCCTTTGCTTGCTTCTCAGCGATCTTCTTTGAGATGCCGACGAAGAGGTAAGGGGGTAATTCATCGATGCGCTTTGCCGTTCGCATTTTTTCAACCTTGCCAAGATTTCAAAATATCTTACTATTCGGAGCCAAATTTGGCTTTCAATGCCTCAAGAACTGGCTCATCCCAGCTCGCATTCTGCCACGCTCTGGCACCTGAGATGTCGAAATTTTCGACGTCTATTTTTGCTCCGCGAAAGTTGGCCCCCTGAAGGTCAGTTTGAGCCAATTTTGCGCCTGTTAGATCGGCGCCACTGAAAAGGGTGCCCCGTAGTCTTGCCCGGGTCAAATCGGCGCCCACCAGGCTGGCACCTGATAGATCGGCGTCGGTCAAATCGGCGCCGTTTAAGATAGCATTTTTCAAATTTGCCCCGCTGAGGTCGCAATTCAGCATGTCGGCCTGCATCAGAAAGGCATTCGATAGATCAGCGCCGCTCAGAATCTCTCCTCTGAGATCGGCGTTGGGCATGTTTGCGCCAGCCAAGTTCCTGCCTTCAGTTTCACTCATTCTAACGTCCTCCAAACTATTTTAAATTGTCCGACGTTGTTATGTCTATCTCTAGTCAGGCCATTCTCCCCAAAATACCAGCTCCGCAGGTCCGCTCAACATCACCTCTCCCACTCCGTCCCAATCCACAGTGAGCGTTCCACCAGGCAATATTATATCAACATGACTGTCCACCTGGCCATGAAGTCGGGCGGCAACAGCCACAGCGCAGGCGCCAGTGCCACAGGAAAGGGTCTCCCCTACCCCTCGCTCCCAGACCCTGGCCTCGACTTTTTTTCGCCCTAAGACATTGGCTATTTCAAAGTTCACCCTATTGGGGAAAATGGGTTGGTTTTCCACAATAGGCCCTAGTTCGAAGAGAGGGAAATTTGCCACTGGCTCCTGTGGGAAGCATACAGCATGGGGATTGCCCAATGAGAGACAGGTCAGAAGGAGTTTTCCGCCCTGAACTGTGATAGGATAATCTAATATTATGTCAACCTCCTCCTCCACTAGCATAGGAATCTCCTCAGCCTTAAACCGAGGCACCCCCATGTCCACCTCTGACCTGCCGGCGATGAGGCGTACCTTTCTCATCCCTGCCATCGTTTCCACCGTAAGCTCGCGGCCAACATCTGCCTTCCCCATTTCTAGGGCATATCTAGCCAAGCATCTGAGCCCATTGGCGCATGCCTCTGCCTCCGAGCCATCGGGATTAAACATGCGCATACATAAATCTGCGCTTTTTGAAGGAAGAAGAAGCAGGAGACCATCAGCGCCGACGCCGAAGTGGCGCTGGCACATGGCTTTAGCCAGGCGAGGCCAGTCCCGCTCCATATCGCGAGCATCTACCAGTATGAAATCGTTGCCTGTAGCCTGCATCTTGGCGAACTTCATTTTTTCGTCCTACATCGCGGCAGTGAATCCTTTAATCAGGCTCTGAATCGGCTCCTCCATCTTATCCCTTATGTCGAACCAGTGAATCCGCTCATCCTTGGGGCGGAACCAGGCATATTGGTGGCGGGCGAAGCGGTGGGTCTCGAACTTTATCTGCTGCACTGCTTGGGGCAGGTCGATCTGCCCCTGAAGATAGCGCCCGATCTGCTTGTAGCCTATCCCGGACATCGAGGGCAGGTCAAGACTATAGCCTCTCTTTGTAAGCCCCTCTGTCTCCTGGACCAGGCCCCTCTCCATCATACCATCAACGCGAGAATCAATCCTCTGATAAAGATCAGCCCTTTCCGTTGTCAACCCGAGCACCAAAGTTCGAAAAGAGGGCGAGCTTTGCTGGAGCTGGGAGAAAGGCATTCCGCTGATTTGGCACACTTCGAGAGCGCGGATCACGCGCCGAGTATTGCGGGGGTCGATCCTCTTTGCCGCAGCAGGATCCACCTGCTTTAGCTCCTCATAAAGTGCCATGTAGCCTTCCCTTGCTGCTCTCTCCTCCAGATTATGCCTGAGTTCAGGATCGGGGGCAACCCGGGGGATGCGCCAGCCCCCTACTACTGCCTGCACATAAAGTCCGCTGCCGCCAACCAGGAGCGCCAGCTTACCTCGCTTCTGGATGGCCTCGATTGCCTGATGTGCCATATCCTGATAAATGGCGAGGGTGAAATCCTCGTCGGGGTCAACCACATCGATGAGGTGGTGGGGGACAAGGGTACGCTCCTCAGGGCTGGGCTTTGCTGTGCCGATGTCCATATAGCGATAGACCTGACGACTGTCGGCGCTTACAATCTCGCCATCAAGGGTTTGTGCCAGCCGAATTGCCAGCTTGCTCTTACCTATAGCTGTAGGCCCCACGATAGCAACAAGTTGGCTCATTTCGCTTTCTTGACCGCCGCTGACTGCTCCACGATGCTCAAGAATTCCTCGGCCTGGAGGCTTGCTCCTCCCACCAGCGCGCCGTCGATCTCTGGCTGTTCCATAAAGCCAGCGATATTGGAGGCGGTCACGCTGCCGCCGTAGAGGATACGCACCCCCGAGGCGAAATCTTTGCCATATTGCTGGGCCACGGTGCGGCGAAGCAGTCCGATGGTATCATTGGACTCATGAGGAGTTGCTGCCATACCGGTGCCGATAGCCCAAACCGGCTCATAGGCAATAACCAATCCCTGAGGCGGCTCGATGCCTTGAAGCGCCCCTCTCACCTGCCTGGTAACCACCTCATCGGTCTTCCCCGCCTCTTTTTCCTCCAGCCTCTCGCCAACGCAGAGGATGGGGCTCAGACCGCTCTTCAGTGCCGCGCCGACCTTCTTATTGACCACCTCGTCCGTCTCACCAAAGTATTGTCTGCGCTCGGAGTGCCCCAGAATAACAAAATCGCAGAGTTCGGAAAGCATCTGCGGCGAGACCTCGCCGGTATAGGCGCCCTTCTCCTCGAAGTACATATTTTGCGCCCCGAGCTTAATCGATGTCCCTCGCAGAAGCTCCCCAATTACGGCCAGAGAAATGAAGGGGGGGCAAAGCACCTTATCCACACCCTCTATTCGGTCCAGCCTCTCCTTCATCTCCCTTACCAGGACTGAGGCTTCGGCAACGGTGGTATTCATCTTCCAGTTGCCAGCGATAAACGGTGTTCTCATAGCTCTCCTAAGCGCCAAATTTGCCCAGCTTGAGGGCGTTTGCCAGAGCCAAAGGCATGACATGGGTACCACGGAATCTTCCCAGAGACCCGGAGCTACAGGCCCTTTCTGAGAACTCCGTCACCTGGTCAGGGCGGCACCAGTTTGAGCGCAAAAGGAGAGGGACCGGGTGCCAACTATGCCCTTTTAACAGCGCTGGTGTCGAGTGATCGGCGGTGACGATGATAACATCTGGGTTGAGGGCAATGAGCCGCGGCAGAGCGGCATCCACCTCCTCGATAACCCGAGCCTTCCTATCGAAATCGCCGTCCTCGCCCGCCATATCCGTCTCCTTGACATGAATGAAGAAGAAGTCGTAGCTATTATAGTGCTGGGCCAAGGTGGCAAACTCCTCATCGATGGTAGGACCCGTGGCCAGGACATCCATGCCCACCACCTTGGCCAGCCCTCGGTACATGGG
>DAOUOW010000049.1 GCA_030626475.1 Chloroflexota bacterium
AAACTGGGCCAAGTATGATGCCAACGAACCGATTACTGAGACTGCCACTATGAGCCCAGAAAAGGTGATGGAGATCATGGCTGCTTATGATGGGGCTGTGGCCTATGCCTGGGACGAGATGAAGCGTCAGGTTGAAGCTGGTGACCCCCTCCATAAGGAGGAGGTGGAGGGCAAACTTAGCCAAGAGTTTGTGTGGCGGTTATTGAAGGGGGATGTGATTGAGAAGCTGGGCAGGATAAAGGCTTCTGATACCAGCGGCGAGGAACTGGCGCAGCGGGTGTCCCGAAAACTAGATGTTCCTTTGGCCGAAGCTCAGCGGGAGATGGTGAGGCTGGTCGAGAAAGGGGTACTGGAGCTGGAGAGGGCAAGCGAAGGCTTCATCTGGAAATGGGAATAGCTTGGCTCATGCATTACAATCTTGAAAGGGGGAGATGAATTGCCAACTGTAGAACAGGTCAGGGAGGCGCTTGAGGGGGTGCTCCTTCTTGAGCCGAGGCGAAGCCTTGTCGAGCTTAATATGGTTCGTGATATTGAAGTGGCGGAGGATCGGGTTAAAGTCGTTCTGGCTTTGACCCCATTGAGCGATGCTGCCAAGGAGGCGACCCAGGAAAGGGTGCGCAGCGCCATCGAAAAGCTGCCCGGGGTGGTAGAGGCAACCATAGACCTCGTTGATCTGCCGACTAAGGAACTCAACCAATTTGGTCATGTTATCGCTGTCATGAGTGGCAAAGGGGGGGTGGGAAAATCGGTGGTGGCTGCTCTCTTGGCTATTGCCCTCAATCGCCAGGGCTACCAGGTAGGCCTTCTGGATGCCGACATCACCGGTCCCAGCATCCCCAAGATGTTCGGCCTAAAGGCGCGCCCGATGAGCAGCGAGAGCGCCCTTATGCCAGTGGGGACCAAGTCCGGGATCGAGGTCATGTCCCTCAACCTGCTCTTACCCCATGAGGATGATGCCGTTATCTGGCGTGGCCCCCTGCTTGCCAAGGCGATTACCCAGTTCTGGGAGGATGTGGTCTGGGGCAAGCTTGACTATCTTATCGTTGACCTGCCCCCAGGCACAGCAGATATCCCCCTCACCGTGCTGCAAACCTTGCCCCTTTCGGGTGTGGTCATTATTTTCACCCCCCAGGACCTGGCAGCGATGGTGGTGAAAAAGGCGGTGCATATGGCGCAAAAGATGAGCGTTCCCATCATTGGGGTGGTGGAGAATATGAGCCATTTTCTGCTTCCCGATACGGGGAATAGGATCGAACTCTTTGGCCCGAGCAAGGGGGAGGA
Source organism: Chloroflexota bacterium (assembly GCA_030626475.1). Lineage (GTDB taxonomy): Bacteria > Chloroflexota > Dehalococcoidia > E44-bin15 > E44-bin15 > JADFVG01. The sequence goes on from DAOUOW010000049.1 coordinate 1,282, forward strand.
GATGTCCCAGGAGGCGGGGGCACCCCTCTTGGGGCAATTGCCTATTGACCCTGAGATTGCCCGGCTCTGCGATAGCGGCGAAATCGAGCGCTACAATGCTGAGGCCTTCACCGCCCTTTCCCAGGCTTTCATCCAGGCAGTGCCAGCCGAATCTTGATTCGATAGGATTACAGGGAAGGGGCAAAATGCAAGTTCGCATCACTACCTTAAGCGAGAACACAGCGGGGATCATTGGGGTCCTTGCCGAGTGGGGGCTGAGCATCCTGCTAGAGGCCGGCAGCCTTAAGGTTCTGATGGACACCGGGCTCAGCATCTCAGTGCCCCACAATGCTGCCCGTTTGGGGGTGGATTTGGCCACTGTGGATAAGATAGTGCTGAGCCATGGTCACGCCGATCACACCGGTGGCTTGCGCGAGGTGCTGACCAAAACGGGAAAGGTGGAAGTTATCGCCCATCCCGATATATGGGCGGCCAAATATGTGCGCTTCGGTGAGGCAGAGTTCAATGCTGGCATACCCTTCTCCAGGGAGGAGCTGGAGGCTTTGGGCGCCTCTTTCACCCTGAGCCGGGAGCCGGTGTGGATCACTGATGACATTGTGACCACCGGGGAGATCCCGATGATAACCCAGTATGAGCAGATTGACCCCAACCTGTATGTCAAAGCTGACGGATTTGTCCCAGATCCGCTCCTGGACGACAGGGCGCTCATCATCAAGACCGATGAGGGGCTGGTGGTCATCCTCGGTTGTTCCCATCGGGGCATCATAAATACTTTGCACCATGCCCGGGAGCTGACCGGGGTGGAGCTGGTCCATACTGTAATTGGGGGGACTCACCTCGTCTCCGCTTCTGAGGAGCGCGTCCGTTTGACCGCCGCTGCCTTGAGGGAGTTCGGCATTCAAAGGCTGGGGGTTTCCCATTGCACCGGCATGCCGGCGGCGATGATGCTGGCTCAAGAGTTTGGCGATATCTTTTTCTTTAATAACGCTGGCACCCGGATAACGGTTCCTTAGGGGCGCTTCCCATTTTCACCTCATGGTAGTATAATAGCAGCACAGGAGGTAGCGAATGTCTCTGGCGGAGTTGCGTGACCTTTTTATAGTCATCTTTTCCCTGGTCGCAATAGGGGCGACACTTTTACTTTCCATCCTTTTATTTTTACTGTTCCTCAGGGTTCGTTCTATCTTGAATTCAGGACGGGAGACCGTGAGGAATGTTCGTGATATCAGCTCGCTGGTGTCGGGCAATATTGTCAAGCCTCTGGTTGGTATCGCAAGCTTTTTGCAGGGGCTGCGACAGGCTTTGGAGATTATCTCCGGGGTGGTTAGGAGAAAGGAGGGTAAGAGAAGTGGACGAGAAGAATAGTCGGGGGGGATTTTTCGTTGGGCTCCTCGTGGGCGGAGTTGTTGGCTCGGTGCTTACCTTATGGCTTGCTGATAGGGTGCGCCGTCAGTTGAGGGAGAGGGGCATAGACGTTGGTGGCAGTCTGGCAGAGTTTAGTGCCATAATCAGAGAGAAGGCTGACGAATTTTTAGTCCGGGCCAAGGAAGCGGTTAAACAGGCAGTGGAAGAGGGCAGGGAGGCTAGCAGTAAGGCCCGCTCCGACCTGGAGGAAAGATTCAAGAAGGAAAGCTGAAGGATAACAAATCGAGGATTTGGGTTACAAAAGGGAGGTTTTACCTCCCTTTTTTATTTCCCCTCATATCTGGGGTAGGAGCCCAGGATCTTGAAAAGGGCGGACTTCTCCCTCACCTGGGCCAGAGCCTCGTTGACTGCGGTATCTTCTCGGTGACCCTCCAGGTCGACGAGGAAGATATACCGGCCCAGACTTTCCTTGGAGGGACGGGATTCCACCTTTGCCAGGTTGATACTGCGCTCGGCGAACTCTTGAAGCACCTCACAGAGAACTCCGGGGCGGTCCTCAGCAAAGGAAAAGCATAGCGATGTCTTGTCATTGCCCGTTGGGGGGTGGTCTTTGGCGGCGAGGACGACGAAGCGGGTGACATTGGAGGCCTGATCCTGAATGCCTTGGGCCAAGGTATGGGCGCCGTAGATTTTTGCTGCTCGCCTGCTGCCGATAGCGGCGGCAGGATGCGGGCTGGCCATCATCTCTTCCACCGCAGCGGCAGTGCTCAGGGCAGCCATCACCTCTACCTTGGGAAAGCAGCGCTCGATGAAGCGACGGCATTGCGCCAGCGCTTGGGGGATAGAGAAGATCACCTTCACCTCGCTCACCTCTGTCCCCGGCTTGGCCAGGAGCTGGTGCTCGATGGGCAAAACCAGCTCCTTTTTGATGAGCACCGTTGATTCGTGGATCAGGAGGTCGAGGGTATCGGTTACTGACCCCTCGATGCTGTTCTCGATGGCAACCACCCCTTCCTCTGCCATTCCTGAATCTACAGCGACCGCCACTGCGGGGATGCTGGGGAAGGGGATAAGCTGAGCGCTCTCATCATAAAGGAGCGCTGCCTCTTCGGTGAAGGTTCCTGGAGGTCCCAGGTAGGCAATCCTCTTTGCCATTATTCAGCCCCTTTGGTGGCTGTTATCGCTTCCCTCAGTGCTTCCTTTGCCTCGGTCCTGGTCACCGCGATGAGCTGAGCCCCAGGCTCGAGGATGGTGTCAAGCGTGGGCACAACAGCACCCCACTTGCCGACCATGAGCGTAATCACGCTCTGGGGGGGGAGGGCAAGCTCCCTAACCCTTTTGCCCACCGCTGCTGAATTGGGAGGGACCTTGATTTCAACAACCTCGAGATTTCGCCCCGTCAGAGTGAGCAAGTGGATCAAGGGATGGGTGGGCACCTCCTCCGCGATATGCTCCAAGATGAGATTAGTGCTACTCACTGTGACATCGATGCCCAGCTTCTTGAATAGAGCCTCGTTCTTCGGGTTATTGATCCGAGCGATGGTGCGGGGGACGTTGAACTTGTGCTTTGCCACTTGACAGGCAACTAAATTATCCTCATCTTCGTTGGTCACCGCAATCAGCATGTCCGCCCTCTCTGTGCCTGCCTCGGCCAGGGTTCTCGCCTCGCAGCCATCGCCGCGCACCACCACGCTACCCAGCTCCTCGCAGATGGCATCACACTTGGCCGGGTCTTTCTCCAGGATCAAAATCTCGTGCCCCTCTTTGAGCAGCGTCGTTGTCAGATAGTAGCCTAACTTCCCGCCACCAACTACGATGATATACATCTCAGCCCCCTAGTCTATCAGTACATCTCGCAAGAGCTTTGCCCCTACGGTAGTTGGGCTGATGGTTTCCAGCCCCAGGCTGTGGTATAGCTCCTCGCGGAGAGGGTCATAAATACGGCAAACCACCTTGGGCACGTTAAAGAGGTGCTTTGCAATCTGAGCTGCCATTACATTGCGGTTATCCCCTTGGGTCACGGCAACAAAGGCATCTGCCTCCTCTATTCCCGCTCTCCTCAGGTAATCCTCGTCAGTGCCATCACCGACCAGGGCTCTACCTTGGAAATTGGGGGGCAGCCTGCTAAAGCTTTGAGATTCCCTGTCCATGACGGTTACCTTGTGTCCTTCTTCCTCGAGCAATGCTGCAAGCTGAGCTCCAACCCTGCCGCAGCCCATGATAATTACGTTCATGGCTCCTCTATATCTACGGACTCCCGCCAGACTAAAACCCTGCACGGCGCATGCTTGAGCACATAGGGCACAGTGTTCCCGAGCTCGAATTCACCGAAGGGCTTTTTATAGGGCATACCCATGATGATCACATCTATGCCTCGCTCCACTGCCTCATCCACTATCGCCGGTCCCACCTCTCGTGCCTGAAGGAGCTCCGTTACCACCTCACAGTCCATTTCATCACCAATACGCTCCGCCCGTTTCAGTACCTTTTCTGCCTGCTCCGTTTCCGGTTCGATCTCGGCATCCAGGGGGAGGGCACGTTTCACCTCGATCACATAGATGGCGTAAACCTTGCCCTTCTCGCTTCTGGCTATGGTACACGCCAGTCTCAATGTGTTCTCGTCCACCCTCTCCCCGTTCAGCGGCACTAAAAACTTGGTTGCTTCCATGCGCTTAGCCATCCCCATTGTCCTTCAAGAGGGACATTATAACCCCTTCTGTCAATCCCTGCAATGTATTTCATGCCTAATTTGTTAAATCGTCGCCCCAACGGCTACTTTGGCTTAGCCTTTCCTATATGGGCATCGATGAGCCCATCGGTGGTTTCTTTGAGCAACTCGAGCTCCTCCAGAGAAAGGTCTTCTAGCTGTTCTAGGTTGTATTGTACTGTAGCGATGATCTGTTTCGTTGGGCGTTGCCGCGGGCGCATGAAATAGACGGTGACGCTGGCGATTATCATCCCATAAAAAATTATGCATCCCAGGATCGTCCATATACCGCCAACTATCTGACCAGCCCCAGTTACAGGTATAGGAGCTGTACCCATTGTTGTCATAGCTACTACCCCCCACCACAGAGCATCGCTATAGTAGTCTATCCCCGAGCCACTGGCGCCATGCTCGGCAAAATAGAAACCGGTGGAGAACAGCAGCCAAAGGATGGCGATAATAAAGATCATGGGCACAAAAGGAGTCTCGGTGACTATGACCCTGAGGAATCTGATTATCCCTGGGATATTGGGCGCAATCCTCAGCCTCCTCCGCGGCTCCCTCCTTCTCCTAAGTACCCTTTCCCCTGGCCGAATCGGGGGCAACTCTTCGAAAGG
>DAOUOW010000010.1 GCA_030626475.1 Chloroflexota bacterium
AGATCAACAACACCCTGGGTCAGGGACTGCTGGCGGAGCGCATGGGGAAGAGGCGCATCGTTGCTGAGACGGGTGCTGGTCAGCATGGCGTGGCCGCAGCCACCGTTTGTGCCATGCTGGGGCTTGAGTGCATCGTCTACATGGGGGAGGAGGATATTCGCCGCCAATCTTTAAACGTCTTCCGCATGAAGCTGCTGAGCGCCGAGGTACGACCGGTGAGCAGCGGCAGTCAAACGCTCAAGGACGCCATCAACGAGGCCATCCGCGACTGGGTGACAAATGTCGATTCCACCCACTACCTTCTGGGCAGCGTCGTTGGCCCTCACCCCTACCCGATGATGGTGCGCAATTTCCAGTCGGTTATAGGAAAGGAAGCCCAGTGGCAAATGCTAGAGGCCGCCGGGCGACTGCCCGATTATGCTGTAGCCTGCGTGGGCGGTGGCAGCAATGCCATAGGCCTCTTTCACCCCTTAGTTGACTCCGAGGTAAAGTTCATCGGGGTTGAGGCCGGTGGACTGGGACTGGCGAGCGGGAAGCACGGTGCCAGCCTGGTGGCGGGGAGCATCGGGGTGCTTCATGGCACGAAATCCCACATCCTCCAGGATGAGGCGGGGCAGATTCAACCCACCCATAGCATCTCGGCAGGGCTTGACTACCCCGGGGTAGGACCTGAGCACAGCTACTACAAGGAGAGCGGGCGTGCAACCTACGTTGCCGTTAGCGACGAGGAGGCGCTGGAGGGGTTCCGGCTGCTGTGTGAAAAGGAGGGGATCGCCCCTGCTTTAGAGCCTGCCCATGCCATATACTATGCGGCCGAACTCGCCCGCCAATTACCCAGGGAGCAAATCATCCTGGTCAATCTGAGCGGGCGGGGAGATAAAGACCTGGATATCGTAGCCCAGGCAACGGGAATTCAACTATGACGCGTATTGAGTCTGTATTTGCCACGCCGGGACATAAGGCACTAATCGCCTACCTTACTGTGGGATACCCAAGCATCGAGGCTACATTGGAATTGGTGCCTGCCGTGGTCGAGAGCGGCTGCGATATGGTGGAGCTGGGCATCCCTTTCTCCGACCCCCTGGCCGATGGCACAACCATCCAGCGGGCAAGCTACCAGGCGCTTCAGCAGGGAATCACCCCCCAGCGCTGCCTGGAGGTTGCTCACCAGCTTCGTCAAAGGGTGGACGCGCCGCTTATTTTCATGACCTACTATAATCCCGTGCTTGGTTATGGGCCCTCTTCGTTTTGCCGTGCCTGCGCCGATGCCGGAGTCGATGGGCTGATTATCCCCGACCTGCCACCTGAGGAGGGCAGGGAGCTGGAAAGGCTTACCCAGAGACATCAACTGGACCTCATTTACCTGGTTGCTCCCACTACCACAGAGGAGCGCCTTGGCCGTATAGCTGCTAGATCACGGGGCTTCATCTATCTGGTGTCGCTAAGGGGCGTTACCGGTGCCAGAGAGGCCCTACCTGCAGACCTCGAAAGCCTTATAGCCAGGTTGAGGCGTAAAACTTCCAAACCCATCTGTGTTGGCTTTGGCATCTCAACCCCCGAGCAGGCTCGCTGGGTAGCAAAGCTCGCTGATGGGGTGATCCTAGGCAGCCGAATCCTGGAGATCGTGGAGAGCAGTGACCGTCCAACGCAGGCGGCAGCATCCTTCATTCGGCAGTTGAGAGATGCAATAGGGGAGAGCTGCGTTCCTTGACAGGGAAGACGTGGCTACTCATAATGAGATGCGAATGCGCATTGGCCTGATATCAGATACACATATTCCCGATGTCGCGAAAGCACTTCCTCATCAGATAATGGAAGCTTTTCGCGGCGTTGACCTTATTCTTCACGCCGGCGATATTTACATCACGTCCGTGCTGGACGAGTTGGAGCGTATCGCGCCGGTGCTCGCAGCCAGTGGAGATGACGACTTTGGAGATGTCCTGACAGACAGGCGCGTGAAGAGCAAGCACGTACTGAAGCTGGAGGGCCAAACACTATGGCTGGTGCATGAAAGGCCTTACCCCTACATGTTCCCACCATTGCAAACAAGGAACTCGCCGGGTCAACATGAGCCTGATGCCCCTGACATTGTTGTCTTCGGTCACGAGCACACAACAGTCGTCCGAGACTATGGTGGTGTGCTGTTTGTGAACCCCGGTAGTCCCACGTTTCTCAACTACAGCCGCGGCCTGGGCACCGTCGGCATACTCGATATTGACTCAGGCCAAGCTCAGGCGCATATTCTGCAATTATGAATGCGGGCTTCTATCGCTGCTAGGGTAGATATACCACATCGGCACGGCATTGCTCGCAGCGGTGAAATTGAGGGATGATACCCTCACAATCTTGCCTCGCCTTCCTCAATTCCTCGCAGGTGGGAGCACGAAGCTCCTTCATCTTGCCACAGGGGATTAGTGGCATAATGTTCAACACCCCTGCCCCTGCCTCCCTTACTCTCCTAGCAAGCTGGGGCATCTGTTTATCGTTAACGCCTGAGATCAATACCGCGTTAACCTTAACCGAAAAGCCTCTATCTACTGCCTTCCTCAGGCCATCGAACTGCTTGGCGATGAGAAGAGATGCTGCCTCCTCTCCTCGGTAGGTGACCCCATCATACCTTACCCAGGAATAGATGTCTTTCCCTACGTCACTTGAGAAAGCATTTACCGTCACAGTGATGGCTTCCACCCCGCAAGCCTCGATCTTCTCAAGCATATCCTCAAGGAGGAGGCCATTGGTGCATATGCACTTGAGTAGTTGGGGATATTCCTGGTGGACTAGGCTCAGCGCTTCATATGTCTGGTCATTCGCCAGCGGGTCTCCCGGGCCAGCCACCCCAATCACAAAGTTAGAGTCTTCCCTGGTAAGCATCACTCGCCCTACCAGGTTCACCGCCTCCTCAACTGAAAGAAGCTCTGCTGTCCACCCTGGGTGCTGTACTGCCTCCGTGGCACACATGTTGTGCTCACAGAAGTTGCACTGAATATTGCATTTAGGAGCGATAGGCAGATGAATTCTCCCCACCCGGTAATGAGCCTCATCACAAAAGCAAGGGTGCTGGGTCATAATATCAGCGTCAGCGCTGATTTGACTCAGGATATCAAGGCTATTTGGCAAGGTGCTCTCGGTACATTGCTTCAAGATCTGATAGCTCCTCTATCGGTCTAGGAATCACCGGACGGTCGTTATCCATCACCCGGCGAGCTAGCTCCCGAAATGCCTCGGCCTCTTGCGACTGGGGAGAATGCTCCAGCACCGTCTTGTTCTCCACCTCACAGGACTGAATCACAGGGCTGCGGGGGATTAAATGGACAAGCTTGCTCCCCATGGCCTCCGCAAACTGGGACAGGACTACTTTCTCGAACTGCTCATCTCCTGAGCTGTTGCATATTACGCCGGCCAACCCCGTTTCGCCTCGTCGGGAGAGGCGGCGAATCGCTTTGGCAATGTTGTTAGCGGCATAAATGCTCATAAAGGCACCAGAACAAAGGAGATATATCTCCCGGGCATAGCCTTCGCGGATCGGCTGGGCAAAGCCGCCACAAACCACATCCCCCAAGACATCATAGACCACCACATCCACACCATATATGTCGAAGGCCTTGAGATCCCTGAGAATCTGCATCGCTGTCAACACACCCCGCCCGGCGCAGCCGATCCCCGGCTCTGGGCCTCCCGACTCCACACAATACACTCCCCGATGTCCCTGGAAAACGATGTCCTCAAGAGAGATGGCGTATTGATCGCGCCCCAGTTTCAAGTGCTCCCTATAGGTTTCCAGCACCGTCGGGATTAACCGTCCCCCGGTTAGAGTCCTTGTGGAGTCCCTCTTGGGATCGCATCCCACCTGCATCACCCCGAGGCCCCGTTCCCGAAGAGCCATGCAAAGGTTAGCGGCAATGGTGCTTTTGCCAATCCCTCCCTTGCCATATATTGCAATCTGTCGCATTTACCACCTCGCCTTATATCTCCTCTGCGTGGACCTGTACCTATCTAGCCAGTCGTTTTGGATGAATTCAATGAGATTCAACATGCCGACATATCCAAAGTATTCCCGGTTAACCATGCGGAATCGAGAAATGGGGTTAACCAGTCGAAAGACAAAGGGAATGTCCAATTCCTCAACGGCGTGCCTCTCTATGTTGCTGCCAAACACTACCTCCGGTTTGACTTCGGCCAGGGCTAGCTTCGACTGATACACATCTGCGTCGTAAATCACCTTGGGACTAAGCGCTAGCTCCTCCAGTTCCCGCTTCAAAATCTCGCCGGACTCCGCCTGGCACGACCGCAAGCATAGGAGGTGGGGAATCATCTCCAGGTCCTCGGTGATGAAGCGAAGCAGAGGAATGCCCACAGTGGCATCGGCAACAATGGCCGCTGGGGCTCGATGCATGAAGAACTGCTCTAAGCCCTTGCGTCGACACTGCTCCACCACCATCTTCCCCCCTTCAGCGGCAAGCCTCTCAGCTACATCCTGAGCCCCGAGCCCCTTCCCCAGCTCCATAAGCCAGCGACGGGTGTTGGTAAATCCCACAGGCAAGGGCATGCCCTTACACAGTTGCTCGGTACCAAATTCCTGAGCCAAATAATCTGCCGCCTTTTGGCCGGCATCGTGAGTGAGCACAATGCACCCTTCCGCAGAGGCCACATCCTCAAACTCATTTATTCTCGTGTCATGAGTCAGGGTGGCCAAAACCTTTGCCCCCATCTGGCGTAGAATTTCCTTGACCCACGCCAGATCACCCATCCAGGTAGGATTGGAATTGGCATGAGGAGCGATGAGACATACGGAGCCGGGAATCTTCTGCCTGCCCCGAACCGTCAGCTTTTTCAACATGGCGTCCAGGGCTATGTCCGTACCATCGTTCTGATCGCCTCGAAAACCGGCACACTCGATAGGCACGATCTCAAAGTCCACCTGAGGGCGCATATCCTCGCACACGGCAACAATATCATCCCCTACAATCTCCGGGCCGCAAGACGTGAGCACAAACAGAATGGACACTCCCAGCTCCTGAGCCTCGAGTATGGTACGAGCCAGAAGCTCCTCACCACCATGGACAATCTCATCTTCACATAGTTTAGTGGACAGGATGAGAGTCTCGGTATAATCTGCGTCCTGCCAGCCAAAGGCGGCGTCGACTAATAGATAGCACCCCTGCGGCGAGTGGGCGAGGACGCAGCAGCCAGTGACCCCCAGAGCAGTCTGCGCAGCACCGTATAACGCGCACCGAAGGTAGGGGTCGTGGCACCTTTGAGCAGTGGCCCTCATCAGCTCCTCGGTCTCAGTCATGCCAATCAACCCCCGTAAAGTACTTCACGAAATAGCTTGGAGCGAGGACGGCTGGCGTGCTCCATGCTCGACTGCACCAGCCTGGCCATGTTCTTGATCCCGCGATAACCATATTGTGGAAACCCGGTCATGGTCGTCAGGTTCACCTGAGGGACACCAGGCTGTCTCAGCGGACTTCCCAGGTAGATGGCATTGTCGTAATGAGCAGCAACCATCTCCAGCTCTTCCTCCGTCTCCCAAGAGGAACGGAAGGTCCCCAGGGAGAAGAGCCCCTTGGTCAGGATCACCTCCGGGTTCTGCCCTTCCTGTAGCAGGAACTTGATGCTGGGCATCCTCTCCTTGATGGTATAAGGGTGAATGTTGATCACAACAGGGTGAGCACCAAACTCACTGGCCATCCTGGCCAAGGAAAGAGCTCTAATAGGGCCAGGGAATTCCGTGATCTCTATCAGGGCCGTCTTGCCCTCGAAGAAGCGCCTCAGAACGTCCACCTCCTCGCTAAGCTCCTCTGTTTCCCTGCGCATCACCTCCGTTGCCTGCTTCTCCAGGCCCAGGGGCACTGCCACCCCCATGACCCACTCCTCGGTCGCCTTCAGGCCATAGGGCTGGCCAGTGCGAGCATAGGGGATGCCGAATCGCTCCTCCATGAGGTCCCCCAGCTTTTGTCCCCAGTCGTAGCACCACGAGGCGTTCAGTTCTACAGCGCGGGCCCTGCGAATCTGCTCCACGGTGCACCCCCCGCAGAAAACGCCGTTGATCTTAGCCCCCATGGCGTACACCAGCCTTTTAATCTCATCGAGATCCTCGGTCCACCGGGTGTAAGTGGGGCCTTCGCGGGCGCCAAGAATGTTGATGGTACCCTTCATTTTCTCCGTAGGCGGCTCCATCAGCCCCATGATCACCTTGAAGGCGTCCTCGTAGCCACTGCGGAAGTCCCCGCCAAACCCTTCACTGCGAATAGCCAGCACCTTGGCATTAACCTCCCTTTCCGCTCTCTGGGCAATAGATTCCACATCGTCGCCAATGATCCCAGAACAGCAGCATGAAAGAATCACGATGAGCTCAGGGTGGTACCTTCGGTCCGCTTCTTTCACCGCTTCCAGAAGCTTACCCTCCCCTCCATACACCACGTCAGCCTCATCCTGCGCGGTGCAGGAGGTAGGCTCCAGGGGGGCTCCGCGGTATTCGCAGCTTCGCATTTTGTAGGCATTGGCTACCGAATAGGTGCAACCCTTAGGGCCGTGAATCACCGGCGCCATATGACGAATGCCGTTGATCACCTGAAAGGCAGTCCAGAACTTGCACGGAGGAGCATGAGAGGCCTGAAGCTTGGGGATCATCTCCCCCTTCTCCACCTTTTCCAAGAGCTGCTGTAGCGTACCCTTAAAGGCTATACGGCTATCATCCATTAAGGAACCTTACCCAAGTTAACCGGCTATGTCTTCTACTATCGATTATAGCAGGGTGCAAAGAAGGGGGTCAACGAACCCCGGAACGTGACACCGGGCTGCTAGCTGAGGCCATATTTGTCAAGGCAAACAGATGGCACATTCTGGCTTTCGGTCTTGTAGCCGTCATCGCCCAACCCCCGGAATTCAGCATTCCATAGCCTAGCTCTGAGCCAGTCTCTTGCCCAGATCAAAGGCCTCCTTCAGAGCAGTCGGGTGCTGCCTGATCCCACCCTTCTTGTCCACGCCGCGGATAAGGAGTTCGCCACTGTAAGCTACATCGGCGGCATCGAAGAAGTACCCCACCGTGAGCACTGCGCCCTCGAACAGCCTCCTGCCCTTGGTAGCGCCCACACCGATGAACGCCCCTCTCCGCCCCGGAGCGGTAGTCCGCTTAAGCCGATACTTTCTGACCCAAAGCGCCTGACAACGGTCGATAAGGGCCTTGGCCTGAGCGGTGAGACCATAGAAGAATATCGGGGAGGCCAGGATCAGGACATCGGCCTCCACCAGCTTGGGGTACACCCAGACCATATCATCCTTGATGTCGCACTCTCCCGCCTTGAGACAGGCGTAATGCTCCTGGCAGGGGGTGATGTGGAGTTCGTTGAGCACCAGCTTCTCCACTTGAGCCCCAGCGCTGTGAGCACCCTTGAGCGCCTCATCCAGAAGCAGGTCGGTGTTGCCTTGCTTCCGCGGGCTACCCATAAGGCCGAGAACCCTCAACTAGTCACCTCCGCTCTCCTCAACCACATTAGCCTCTTGTCACTGACCGTGGAAGCCCCTCCCACACCCACCCCACCTTAGTCAACCTTCAAGAATTGGGCTCTGGGGGCGCCACAGACAGGACACTTCTCCGGGACATCGTCCTCGGCGGTGAACCCGCACGCTTGGCAGACGAAGTATTCCTTGACTTGAGGCTCGCCACCGCCTTCCAGTGCATCCAAAGCCGATTTGTAGAGCGACTCGTGGATCATCTCTACACTGCGCGCCCATTCGAAGGTGCGCACTGCCCTCGTCGCCCCCTCCTTGTTCGCCTGCTCGATGAATTCAGGATACATCTGCATGTGCTCCATGTTCTCGCCAGCAACGGCTACCCTGAGGTTGTCCTGAGTGGACTGCACCCCTTCCATGGTCTCCAGGTGGTTGCGCGCATGCACTGTCTCCGCCATCGCTGCAGCGCGGAACAGCTTGGCCACCTGAGGATGCCCCTCACGCTCCGCCCTGCGGGCAAAGGCCAGGTACCTAGCGCTCGCCTGACTCTCGCCGGCGAACGCAGCCTTGAGATTATCTGCTGTCTTCGCCATCTGATCACCTCCGATCAATTACTTCCAGGCAGCCCATGGCACTCTGCAGAACAGCATAGGCGAAGATTGGCCAAGTGTCAATTTGGGCTGGGATGCCTCAGAGGCTGGATTTGAGCTATCCTCCCTTCGCCCCGGTCTGGGACTCCATCCTGGTGGCGGCAAATGTGGCGCTGGGGAGACTCAGGCGCTAGGTTAAGAGGAAGCCCTATCTTGGAACTCGTAATACTGAATGAGTTTCGCCAGGGCACGGCTCCCGCGCGCAAGCGTGGGATAGACGGCAACGCCGCCTTCCGTCAGCCTTATTTGGAACTTGCGCTGTTGGGCTTCAACCTTTGAGTCGTCTCCCCAGGAGCGTGATATCACCATCATCGGTTTCTTGGTCCGGTTCTCGTGATTGAAATCCAGCAAACACTGAGTCAGCTTCTGCCATTGACCCCGCTTTAAACCTTCAAACATATCCGGGTTGTATTCCACGATCACCACATCGATCAAAGGGTCAGCGGCTACCAGTTTGAGCACACGTTGCAGAGAGTTAGCATCATACATCACCCCCCATATGTCCAGTGGGTTATTTATGCTGTTCCCCGCCAGGGTAATGAACTCTCCTAGCTGCCTTCTTGTCTCAGGCGTCAGCCTTGGCACCTCCAGCCCCTCTTGGGCGCAGGCATCAGCAGTTGCGACGCTTGACCCCCCGCCGCCACCAACCACCGCAACACGCCGACCCGGCGGGCGACCAATATGAAGAAAGCCCTGAGTTACATCACTGAGTTCCTCCAGGGATCCACCACGTGTGGCGCCGGTCTGCTTGAAAAAGGCATCCCAGACGGCATCAGCGCCGGCTAGACTACCGGTGTGGGAAGCCACTGCCTGAGCGCCGTAATCGGTTAATCCCCCCTTCCATAAGATAACCGGCTTTGTCCTGTTGATCTCGCGCACAAGCTTCACCAGCCTCCCGCCATCCTTCACGCCTTCAAGATACATACAGATGACCTCCGTCTCTGGGTCATCGGCTAGGTACTCAAGGAAGTCCGTGCTATCAAGAACGTAAGCATTGCCAAAGCTGAATACTTTGCTAAACCGAAAACCAAAGGCTCCCGCATAGCGATTATAGTTGCCGGCAAGGGTCCCGCTTTGTGAGATAAAGGCTACAGGGCCGCTCTCGGCAAGGCTCTCAAACAACGTCGATATTCTTGCCGCAGGAACATAGAGCCCCATGCAATTTGGCCCGATGACACGCAATCCACCCCTGCGGGCTATTTCTTTTACTTTCTCCCCAAGCTCCTTTCCTTCCGCCTCACCTGTCTCTTCAAAGCCAGCGGTGAAGATGTGCACGTTCTTTGCCCCTGCTGCAATGCAGTCCTCCAGAACCCCGGGCACAACAGGTGCCGGAACAGAGACGATAACCAGGTCAACATGCTCCGGGATGGAAACGAGGTTGGGATAGGTTTTCCGACCCTGAATCTCAGTAGCCTTAGGGTTGACCGGATAGATGCGCCCCTCGAAATGTAATCGTTCAAGGCAATCAATAAAACCATACGCACCCCATTCCCTGCGCTTGCTTGATACTCCAACGATGGCAATCGCTTTGGGGTTGAGCGCAGCTTCAAAGCCTTTATCCCATGCCATAAATGTCTGCTCCTTTCTCGATATCAACTTCATTCACGGCCTTGAATATAATACAATGTAGCACAGATAATCTCAATGAGCTTGGAAATCAGAAAGCGGATGACTTCGCTGCAACAGGCTGCGGACACCTACTTTGTCAAAATGTAATTTATGCGCTATAATCTCCCAAAGAGGATAGAGGAGACAATGTCATGACCAGAGATGAAGTCTTAGCCTCCATCAGAGCCAATGTAGAAAACGAAAACCTCATCAAACACATGCTGGCCACTGAGGCTATTATGAGGGCGCTGGCAAGGAGATTTGGCCAGGATGAGGAAGAGTGGGGGCTTACCGGACTGATCCATGACATTGATGCCGAACTCACTGAGGGCGATATGAACACCCATAGCAAGCTGGGGGCGGACATCGCCAGTGAGATGGGAGCCAGCGAGAGCATGGCCCACGCCATCCTGTGCCATAACGAAACCCACGGTATCCCCTGCGAAACCCTGCTTGATAAAGCCCTTTTCTGCACCGACCCCCTGACCGGGCTCATCGTCGCCGCAGCCCTGGTGCGCCCCGACAAGAAGCTCGCTGGGCTCGATGCAAGCTCGGTGATGAAACGCTTTGGCGAGAAGCGATTCGCCGCCGGGGCGAATAGGGAGCAGATCGCAAAGTGCAGTGAGATTGGGCTTGAGCTTGAGGATTTCATCGCCCTGGGGGTTGAGGCAATGCAGGGAATCGCCGAGGAGCTCGGGCTGTAAAAGTGATATAATGGGCACAGGGCAAGACTGATATTTAGAGGGAGGTAATTCCATAAGCCCGTGATAAAGGCTTTATGGAATTTGTTATTTGGAAAGGAGGTGAAGACTTGAAAGGAGAGATAAAGAGGCTTATCCGGGATCGAGGTTTCGGTTTCATCACTGCAGAAGATGGAGACGAGATCTTCTTCCACCGCTCCGCTTTGGAGGGGATAGATTTTGAAGCTTTAGAAGAGGGCACCAGCGTAGAGTTCGATACAGAGAAAGGACCTAAAGGCCTCCGCGCAGTAAATGTAAAGATGCCAGAAGCTTAGCGCACTGAATCAGCGGATTATCCCCCCGTTTAAGTTCCCGATGATATGGCGCACTCGCTTAGGCGATGCAAGGAATCGCTGAGGAGGTGGGGCTGTAATTGTTTGGGAGAGACGAAGGATTGTTCGTATATTTAGACACGAGCTTTCTTAGCCAGTTCGCCAAGGTAGAGATGGGAAAGCTTAAAGCATCTCCCCATACCGAAAAATGGAGAGAGCTTCTAGCGCGTCTCCGCCATGAAGTGCAAAGAGGCACCCTGATATGTCCTGTTTCTGAGTTTCCAGTACAAGAAGTACTATTATCTCCCAAGCTAGTGCCTCACTTCCATCGCGTTCAGTCTGAACTTTCCAAAGGTTACTTCTTCGAAGATTGGACGGATATCCTAGTTCATCAAACTGCGAATCAAGTCCTGATATATTTAGGAAGGCCGCAAGACATAAATCTGGGCTGGGATGCTTTAACTAGAGAAAATCCTGGTTCTCCTCCGCCCCAATTTACAAGGAATGCAAAAGAAGAAGTTAAACAGTATGCTGAAAGACTGCGAAAGGAAAAGGCTCCTAAAGAGTCATATGCTGAGCAATATGAAGCGGAAAAGATAAGCTTATTACAAGAGTCGTTCCTACAACCCGTAAGGCAACTCCTAGGGCTTGATACATACCTCAAGTCCCCAGACCCAAAACTTGGAATGCTCATAAGAGAGGCCAACATATCAGAAAAAGAATTTCCAAAATTGCTTGACTTCTTTGAGTCTGACTTGGTCGATCGGATTCCCTACATCCACATTTACTGTTCAATTGAGGCGTCATTGAGATTCTACGAAAGAACCCGAAAGCCAAAGGGTGGAGACTTCTTAGATGTACCAGCGCTAGCCTGCGCAATGCCCTACTGCCCTATAGTCACTACTGATAAAAGCATGGCACATATAGTGAAGAGTCGAGAACTTGACACTAAGTATGGGACTGAAATCTTTACCCCAACAACCAAGGGCATCGACGACCTTTTAGAAAAACTAGAAGCGTTTGCGCAGTAGCCTTTCCCTACTTCTTCCGCACTGGGAACCTGACCTCGGTGAGAAGTTCTTCAGCGGGGGTGTATGCCGGGCCATGAATGAGGCTACGAGGCAGGACTAGACACATTAGTCCAGAATGTTCGGCTAGCGACAAAAAAGGGGCAGGCATCGCTGGTCTGATACCTGTCCCCTGTAGGAGTCGGCAAAAGGAAGCAGAGATCCCGATCGCGGTTCCTCCGAGCTGAGAAAAGGCGCCTAGCGACCATCTATGTGATCGGCGAAACGAAGGTTGACAGAATAAACCGATAAATAGGGAATGTTACTCCATATGGCTTCCATAAGGTGCCCAATCTCCAGTTCATGCTCATTGTAGGCGGCCCGGCTGTCTAGTGCATCAGGTTGGCTCTGGACGTTCTCCTGCTTTTCTTGCAAATCGCAAACTACCTGTGCATGTTGCGCTGTCCTCATTGTTGAACCTCTTTCACGCTGCGGCTTTTGAAGCCTAGCTTGGTCAGTAGAGCCTCCACAAAAGCTCATTGCTTTCACCTTGCTTTTCTTTCGTACTTATTGACCACAGCTTATTTGCTTTGACTACCGCCCCACCACCTCACGGGCTATATTATTACCTCCAGTTTCACCTCCTTTCAGAGGATTTGTGTCTTGGTTCAAGTGAGCCCTTCTGTTTGTGGAAGGACTCAAAAGAGAAAGCCCTCCTCGTTTGAGAAAGGCTTTACGCAAAGCTTTTCTGTTCTTCGGCAGCCCGGCCATCATAGTTGAATCTTCCCAACCTTAGACCCGTGGCTTTGCGCCCCGCGATTTCCCGCGGTTTGCCTTTCTCGAAACAGAGTATTCGGTTTTTTGCCTGGCTTTGCTTACTTTATACGTATACCGCACAACGATATTTATGTCAATCGACCAAGAGTACCATTCGTAGCCTATCGTAAGTCAATTGCGTTAGCAGTACGCAGGTTAGTGAATCTCTCTGGTGATTTCATCGAGGCGGGCTTTGCGGCTCCCCCTACCCCTTCCGCACCGGGAACCGAACCTCGGTGAGAAGTTCTTCAGCGGGGGTGTATGCCGGATCGGTGAGGTAAAATTCTTCAGGTGGCCCCACAATCTGGTATCCGTTCTCCATTATCCACCCAACAAGCGCTCCATAAATCTTGCCCACCTGATCAAAAGGCCCTTTGTGCATGGTGGCGGCGACCTCCGCTCCCTCCACCCGCTTCACGCCCAGCCCTCGCTCGTCGGGGCCACTGGGGGCGACATCGCCGCTTATGGGAAGGTGCATCTCCCACAGTAGCTCCTCAGCGGGCACCTGCTCCGGGCTATTGAAGTAAACCCCATAAGGAGGCCCCACCGGAGCATACCCCTTCTCCCGAAGCCAGTTGTAGAGCTTAGGAAAGGTCTCCCCTATCTGGGCGTAAGGGCCCTTCATGGCGACAAAAGCCACTGTCCTCGGCTCCGTCCTTTTGACCGTGACCTCAATATTCGACATCTCACCCTCCTTTCCTCCATTGGTGCTTTACAGACAACTACAACTGGCTCAGTATCTCCGCCACCTTGTACGCCGTCCCCCCCGTTAGCCTGGCACATTTTTCCACGGTTTCCATTCCCTTAGGGCCAAGGTAGTGTGCTACCACCTCGTTCATGCCGAACCAGTTGACCCCCGTGATTTCTGCGCAGACAGTACTCTTGTACATAGGTTTAAACCAGTTGGTCAGTTCATGAGATGGCTCGAAGGCTGGTAGTATCGCTTCAAGCCCATCATCAATGTTATTTCGCCCCACTCTAGCGCTGATGAGTATGAAACCTGTAACCAATGCACCACATGTCAATCCAGAACTACCTCCTCCTTGCAGGCCACCTAGTGCCTTAAACCAGAAGTCGTCCTTGAATCCCAAAACCTCTTGAAAGGCGTACAACATAGATTGAGAGCAGCCAAAGGACTTCTTGTAATTTTCATATGCTAGCTCTCCCACCCTCTCTCGATTAGCCTCCACACTGAAAATCTCTCTTGTTTTTTCTTCAAATACCTTGATGAAATCGGTGCTCTCTTTAGATTCCTCCCGAGTCATTCTTCCTCCTTTCCGACGTCTAATAGCAGGGCCAATTGCCCTCTTCTCAATGCCTAGCTCACCTCGATCATTGAGCCCTCGGATGTCTTGCTCACCTCGATGCGCACCGGGAAGGTATCCTTTAGCTCCTCGATGTGGGTGATGACGATGATCTTCTCAAAGTCGTCCTGAATGGAGTTTATGGCCTCGATCAGCTTCTCCCTGCCGCTACTGTCCTGGGTGCCAAAGCCCTCATCGATGAACAGGGTAGGAAGTGGGGCTCCTGCTCGCCGCGCCAAGAGCCTGGAGAGAGCGATGCGCAGGGCAAAGTTGATGCGGAAGGCCTCGCCACCGCTATACATCTCATAGCGCCGCGTGCCAAGCTCATCGGAGATATTTATGTCAAGGGTTTCCAAAGTCTCAGCCTTTTTGGTCTTGTAAGCGCGTTGAGTCTCCATTTTGACATGCATCCGGTTATCGGTCATCCGGGAGAGAAGCCTGTTCGCCTCCTCCTCGATCTCGGGGAGCGCTTGTTCGATGATCCAGGCCTGAATCCCTTTCTTGCCAAAGGCAGCAGCCAGTTCATCATAGATCCCCTTCTCCCTCGAGGCCTGGAGCAATGCCTTCTCCTTTTCCACCTTGATTTGCTCCCGAAGAGCGAGGTCCTTGAGCCTTGTTTCCACCTCTACCAACTTGTCACGACCTTGGCGCTGCCTTTCGAGGAAGGTGTCATAAACTTGCTGCGCCTCCACCAACTCCGCCTCTACTTCGGGGAGAGCAACCAATGCCTGGGATAGGGCTTCCCTTTCTTGCGCTTCCGCCGAGAGGTCGGCTTCCTTAGCCGAGGCCGCCTGTTCCGCCTCGGCCAGGCTCTGCCGCTCGCCGTCGATGGAGCCCTGAGCCTGCTCCAGATTGCGCTGCATAGCTTCATAAACCTCGACTTCTGCCAAGCGACGCCGCACCTCATCATGCCTCTCAGAATCGTATCCCAGCTCCGCTAGCTGAGCCAACACCTCCCCTAGCTCCCTTTGTTCTTCAGGGGCAAACTCTCCCTTCGCCAGGCGCCCCTCTAAGGCGGTGAGGCGCTCCTTTTCACCGACAAGCTCCACTTCAGCCTGCCTCGCCTCGGTGATCTTCCCTTCCAGGGTATTCACCCGCGCCTCGCCCGCGGCACGCTCCCTGTTTACCTTCTCCTCCAGCTGGGCTACCTCTGCCTCCAAAGAGCGATGCTCCCCTCTTGTGTGCTCAAGCTGGCGTCGGTTCGCAGCCGAAGCCTCCACTTTGCCCTTTCGCTCCTCCTCATATTTGGCCATAATCCTATTACGGCCCTCAATTCCAAGCTCCGCCTCGCACAGGGGGCACCTTGCCTCCTCTGGGGTAAGCAGGTCAATCTTTTCCTCCAAGGTCCTTATCTCCGCCTCCAACTGGGCACATTGGGCCTCAAGAAGACGAACTTCGCTTAGGCGCTCCTGAGCGTGGCGCCGCTTTTGCCCGAGCTCTTCCTCCCACCCCTCAAGCTCAGCCATTTGCACCTTCACCTGGGTTAATTCCGCCTCCAATGCGGAAAGCATGCTGACCTTGGGCTCCAGTTGCCCAATCCTGTCTTGGCCGATCCTTTGCTCGGTGACCAGTTCCCCCTTCGCCTGTGCCACCGCCTGCTCCAGTTGGGAGCGACGACTATTGGCATTGACCCATATTATGGCTTTACTATTCAGCTCCTCGTTGTCCCTCTTCATCTCAAGGAACCTTTGAAATCCCTCCCCAATGGCCGTGCGCTCACTGATGACCCTCTCATAATCCCTGACCTTCTCCCGATGTTCCTCAGCCCTGCTTCTCAGGTAGGCGAGCTCCCTCTGCGCCTGAGAAATGCGCCCTTCTAGCTGCGCCAATTGCTCCCTTTTGAAATCGAGCTCCCGCTTCCGCTCCTTGAGGGCATCGACCCTGCTCTCCTGCCTCCCCAGGTCACTTTCCAGTTCAGCGATGGCCTCCCGCATCACACCCAGCTCGGCCTCATACTCGCCCTTGCGGGTAAGCTCGCTGTCGATCTCAGCGATAGCATGGGTAAGCTCCTGGTACTGGTTCTCCCTTTCCCGGGCATAGATTTTAGCCCGCTCCTCCAACCCATCGTACAAGGAAAGGTCAAGGATCCGGGCGAGGACCTCTTTACGCTCCGAGGGGAGCTTTACAGTGAACTCATCAGCACGACCCTGGAGCAGGAAGGCACTGTTGATGAAGGTATCGTAGTCCATACGCAGGATTTCGGTGATCTTGTGCTGCGTCTCTCGAATGGAGCTTCCTGTGATCGGCCTGAAGCCCTCGTCAGTGGCTATCTGAAGCTCGAGAAGGGAATGCCCCGGTCGGTTCACCCGTGGTCTAGCCCGCTTGCGAATCACGCGGTATCGGTCTTGACCCGAAGCGAACTCAAATTCTACCTCCATCTCTGTCCTGCCCACATGGATGAGCTCGTCATCACTTTTTGCCCTCGTCTTGCCCCAGAGTGCCCAGGTAATAGCATCCAGGAGCGCAGACTTTCCATTGCCGTTGTCACCGCAGAGGCAAGCGATGTGAATGCCAGCAAAGGAAAGGGGAGGCACATTATCTCGATAGCACATGAAGTTCTTAAGCGCCAGTTTAATGGGGATCATTTTGCCCTCCTCAAAAAGGCTGCCCTCATTGTGGCACTCAGGGCGATGCTGGTCAATATCCTGTGACGATTCGCAGTTGGGATTTAATGCACCGCTTTAGCTCGCTTGACCACAGAAGCCAGGACAATTAATATATCAACTTGGGGGAGAAATGTTTGAGGTCTTGTCGCAAAAGCTGGGCACCGTTTTTAGCCGTCTGAGCAGCAAGGG
Source organism: Chloroflexota bacterium (assembly GCA_030626475.1). GTDB lineage: Bacteria > Chloroflexota > Dehalococcoidia > E44-bin15 > E44-bin15 > JADFVG01. The sequence continues at coordinate 16,648 of DAOUOW010000010.1, forward strand.
TAGGCTCACAGAGAGGGACATTGATGAGGCGCTCAGGGAGGTGAGGCTCGCCCTCCTCGAGGCCGATGTCAACTTCAAGGTGGTGAAGGATTTCGTCGCCCAGGTGCGGGAGCGCTCCCTGGAGGCCCAGGTACTGGAAAGCCTGACCCCGGCCCAGAAGGTGGTCAAGATAGTCAATGAGGAGCTTATTGCCATTTTGGGCGGGGGTCCCACCCTGCTGGCGCAGGCCAGCCGCCCCCCGACAATGGTAATGCTGGTCGGGCTCCAGGGCTCGGGGAAAACAACCACTGCGGCAAAGCTGGCCCTGCACCTGAAAAGCTCGGGGCAGCGCCCCCTACTCGTTGCCGCCGACCTGCGCCGACCAGCCGCCGTAGAGCAGCTAGTGGTGCTCGGCAACCAGCTCGACATCCCGGTTTACCAAGAAGATATATCATCAAAGCCGGCATCCATCTGTGCTCATGCCCTGAAGCGAGCCACAGAGCTGGCTTGCGCCTGGGTCATCGCCGACACCGGAGGTCGCCTCCACATTGATGAAGCCATGATGGAGGAGGTGGCCAGGATGAAGCGGGAGCTCAAACCTTCCGAGGTGCTCCTGGTGGTGGACGCCATGACCGGGCAAGACGCAGTGCGCGCCGCCGAGGAGTTCCACGCCAGAATGGGGCTCACCGGGCTGATCCTGACCAAAATAGATGGCGATGCCCGCGGCGGGGCGGCCCTGTCGATCAAGGCGGTTACCGGGGTGCCGATTAAGTTCATCGGAACCGGTGAGAGGACAGATGCCTTCGAAATCTTCCATCCCGACCGTTTGGCATCGCGCATCTTAGGCATGGGGGATATGCTTACCCTGATCGAAAAAGCGGAGAAGACCCTCGATGAGGAGCAGACAAGGAAGCTGGAGAAGAAGCTCCGCCATGCCACCCTCGACCTCGAGGACTTTCTATTGCAACTGGAACAGATGCAGAAGATGGGGCCTGTAAGTCAACTGGTGGAGATGATCCCTGGATTTTCCGCCATCGCTCGCCGCGCCTCCATCGAGATGGATGAAAGCAAAATTAAAAAAATCGAGGCCATTATCCTTTCCATGACCCCTAAGGAGCGCCGCAACCCGGATATCATCGATGGTAGCAGAAGACGCCGCATCGCCCGAGGCAGTGGCACAACGCCACAGGATGTTAACCAACTCTTAAATCAGTTTCGCCAAACACAAAAGCTGGTGAAGCAGATGACACGCGGAAGAGGCCTGCTCGACATGCTCCGTTAGAAAAAACTACTTGGTTATCCCGGCAACAATCATCTGACCGTTCTCAACGGTGATTTGCTCTAATTCTATGTCGATATCCGCCTCCAGCCTCTCGTGCACCCTCCCCATAACGGCTCTCATCACCTGGTCAATTAGTGTGCTGGGGATGGAAACACGACCCACATTGAAGCGCACAACTTTGATTTCGACTTCTCCGTCATTGACCTCTATTTCAGCTTGAAGCGACACCTGGAGGCTGATGACAACATCAATCTTGGCAAAGGCGTGCACCCTGCCATCAATGAAACGGATCTGAATATGGTCAATATCGACTCCGGTCTCTCCCTCATCGGAGAGCGCCTGTATCTTGGAGGTGGCTTCCTCCTCGGTGATGATTAATAAATGTAGTCTATGCTCCCCCCTAGCGATGGCCGCATCTACCTCTTGCTCCAAGACGTCGATCTTATCGTCCAAGCTCTGTACCGCTTCCTCGGTTATCGGTATCGCGTTAGCCCCCACCTCCCTGGCTGCGGGACCAGTGACGAGATAACCAACGATGCCGATAGCGATCAGCAACAAGGCAAAGACAGCGCCGAAAAATAAGAAGATAGTTCTTACTGCTTGCAAAATCGCCCTACTCTAAGTAATCTTTCAGCTTCTTTGAGCGGCTGGGATGGCGCAGCTTCCTCAGCGCCTTGGCCTCGATCTGGCGAATGCGCTCTCTAGTGACGCCAAACTCCCGGCCCACCTCCTCCAGGGTGCGGCTGCGCCCGTCCTCTAGGCCAAACCTCAGTTGAAGTACTCGACACTCTCTGGGATTGAGGGAGGAAAGCACATCATCGATCTGCTCTTTAAGAAGCTGGTGAGAGGCCACCTCAGCAGGTGCCATGGTGCCACGATCTTCAATGAAGTCGCCAAGATGGCTATCCTCCTCCTCACCGACCGGGGTCTCCAGCGATACTGGCTCCTGGGACACCTTAATGATCTCCCGCACCTTTTCCGGGGTGATGTCCATCCCCTCTCCGATCTCCTCGCTGGTGGGCTCCCGTCCATACTCCTGAACCAGGCGCCGGCTGATGCGAAGCAGCTTGTTGATGGTCTCCACCATGTGAACCGGGATGCGGATAGTGCGAGCTTGGTCAGCGATGGCCCTGGTAATCGCCTGCCTGATCCACCAAGTGGCGTAGGTGCTGAATTTGTATCCCTTGCGATAGTCGAACTTCTCCACTGCCCTTATCAGCCCTATATTGCCCTCCTGAATCAGGTCGAGGAGAGACATCCCTCTGCCGATATACTTCTTGGCGATGCTGACGACCAGTCGCAGGTTGGCCTCAGTAAGGTGCTTTTCCGACCGCGCTGCCTCGCGGTCGATCATTTCCAGATAGGCCTCCATAGCCCTTCCCTTAGCCAGGAGGGAACCAAGGAAGCGAGAGTCATGTAATAGGATGCTTATCTCAGTGAGGGTTTTATCACCCACAACCTCCAGAATCGCCGGCGGTAACAGGCGGGTATCTAATGATAGGCCCACCAGCGCTCGTTCCGCCTCGATGGGAGTTTCCCCCGTTCTCTCAGCGAGGATCCGTATTAGTTCCTGACTGACCGCGTTATCTATAGCAGCGCGGAGCATGGGGTCGGAGACTAGTTCCTGGAGGCTCACTGATGGACGCAAGCGAAGCTCTTCGGCCACAATATTAACAACGGGGGAAGACTGGCACAGCCGCTCTAGGACAGTGAGCATGACATCAGCAGCCGAAGCCGGTCTGCCAAATCTGTCCGACCAATCCTGCTCAATCTTACTCACGTACCGATCTAGCTCCATCTTGCTTGCCAGGGACTTCTCATCAGCGGCGCTCAAAAGGGATACCCTGCCGATCTCACGAAGGTACATGCGCACCGGGTCATCGATGACCTCTTGCTCCTCGAGCGCCGTTTCCAGCGCCACCTCAGGTTCAATTTCGGGCTTCGGCTCCTCCACTTCCTCCGATCTGGCTGCTTCCTCTGGCCCTCTCACTTCCTCCACAATCATGTCGCTGCCGGATAGAGCGTTATAGATGTCCTCCAGCTGATCCAGGTCTCGATTCGACCTCATATCAGAGAGGTCATCCGAACGCCCAAAGCCCTTTTTCTTAGGACTAAGCCTCCCTAGATGTTCGCTCTCTCCCAGGCTCATTGTTGTGCTCCTTTTTGCTCTCTTCTTCCTTTTTCGAACACGTCTTTTAACTGGGTACTTGGTTCTAATGCCTTTTGAAGCAGCGTTTCCACCGGCTCTGTTATTACGTTTTTATCGCCCTCGGACTCCGCCTCGGCAATAAGCACCTCCTCCAGCGCCTTCAACCTTCTCAGCCTTTGCTCCTCCAGCCGCCGCAGGCAATCAACAAAGGCAGCCTCAAATTCCCTTTCACTGGCAGGAGGCAGTGCCCTGTTGATCAACGATTCAAGATGATGATGAAGATTGACATCAAGGCTCTGGCGCAGCGTCTCCATCCCCAGAGAATCACGCCAGGCAAGGAAAAGCTCGCGATTTTCTGTGCTTTCGAAGTATTCAGGCAAAAGCTGCTCTCCCCTTTCCCTCAGCTCTGGATGCTGAAGTAAAAGGCAGAGGCAATATTCCTCCTGCGGGTGACGGAAGGGCTGGGCAGGGGAAAGCGATACCGCCCTTCTCGTCCGCTCCCTCTTTGTCGGTCGCAGCTCAGCTGCTCTCGCTGCAAGCGTCTTTTCATTCACCCCGATCAAGCCAGCGAGTCTTTTGAGATAGAGCTCCCGCTCCACACCATCCTCGATCTCCGAAACGAGGGGCAAAAGCTGCTCGGCAGCAAATGCCTTGTCCTCATCCCTGCTGAGGTCAAATTTCGACATCACCGCTTTAAAGAAATAGTCCATTAACGGCAAGGCCTCCACAACCAGATGGTGCCAAGTCTCCAGGCTCTCCCTGATCACCTCATCGGGGTCCTTTCCCTGGGGGAGAAGGATAATCCTCAGGTTTGCCTTGAGCCTGGAGGTGCCTCCCATCCAATCGGGCAAGGAAGTCAGCCGCTCACTGAAGGCCTGCCGGGCGATGTTGAGGCCGCGAAGGGTAGCCTCCTCCCCGGCGGCATCGGCATCCAGCGCCAGGGTGAGGTTTCTGGTCAGCCTTTTAACCGCCATCACCTGTTTCTCGGTAAGGGAGGTGCCCATGGAAGCAACCACATTGGTTATGCCCTGCTGGTGGGCAGCGATGACGTCCATGTAGCCTTCGACTATGATAGCTAAGCCCTGCTCCCTGATCGCACCCTGGGCGCGGTCGATGCCGTAGAGAATGCCGCTTTTATCGAAGATCACCGTCTGCGGGGAATTGAGATACTTAGGCACGGTGTCATCGAGGGCGCGGCCGCCAAAGCCAACAACTCGTCCCTTCTCATTCCTTATCGGAAACATGAGCCGATTTCGAAATTGGTCACGCCTTCCCCCACCCTCCTTTTCCACAATTAGGCCGGCAGCCAAAAGTTCGTCCTCACCGTAGCCCCTGCTTATCAGGTGTCTGAGTAACGCATCCCAGCTACCGTGGCTGAACCCCAGCTGGAAGCTAGCTATCGCTTCCTGAGCCACACCTCGCCCTTCGAGATGGCTTCTCGCCTTCTCAGCTGCTTTGGTATCAAGCAGCAGATGCTGGTAATAATGGGCGGCGGCCTCATTTGCCTGGTAAAGCCTTTCCCATTGCTCTTCCTCGGCTTTCTCCCTTTGCTTCGATACCAGTGTTACCCCCGCCCTCTCAGCCAAGAGCCGAAGCGCCTGGCCGAAGTCGATGCCCTCCTTTTTCATGACAAAGGAGAAGATGTCACCGCCGGTGGCGCAACTGCCAAAGCAACGCCAGCTCTGACGCTCGGGGAAGACGAAGAAGGAGGGGGTCTTCTCGGTGTGAAATGGGCACAGGGCCTTGAAGCTACGCCCGGACTTCCTCAGCGTGGCATAATCTGATACCACATCCACTATATCCAGCCTCTGCTTTATCTCATCAATAACGCTCATCAAGCTCCTCCGCCAGGCGAAGAGCATAATTATCGGTCATACCAGCAATATAGTCAACCACCTTGCGCGCCAAATTGTCATCGCGCCCGGCATACTCTGAGGGCAGCTTTTCCTCGTGTTCTGAGAAGTGCCCATAGAGGAGGCGAACTACCTCCCTGGCCCGCTCTGCCTCCCCCCTTGCCACGCCATATACCCGGTCAAAGAGGAATTGGCGCAGGATATTTGCCGCCTCCACTACCTCGGGGCTCATGCTTATAACCGGTTTCTCCCATGAAGTGTTGATGACATCCGAGACCAAAGTATTGATCCTCTCAGAATGGGATCGCCCCAGAAGCTCGATGGCGGCGCGGGGAAGGTCGTCCTCGGTGATAATGCCGGCCCTCACCGCATCCCCGATGTCGTGGTTGATATAAGCAATGATATCTGCTATCTTACACACCTGCCCCTCAAGGGTATCCACCGCCCCCCATTCTTCGCCCAGGATGTCTGCCCCTGTCTTTGAGTGCTTCAGGATTCCCTCCCTCACCTCCGAGGTCAAATTCAGCCCGTTTCCATCCTTCTCCAGAAGGTCAACCACCCTCAGGCTCTGCTCGTTATGCCTGAAGCCCTCACTAAAGAGCTCGTTGAGCACCTCCTCGCCCACATGACCAAAAGGCGTGTGGCCCAGGTCGTGACCGAGGGCGATGGCCTCGGCCAGGTCCTCATTGAGGTCCAGGGCCCGCGCTATAGAGCGAGCGATCTGCGATACCTCCAGGGTATGGGTGAGCCTGGTCACATAGTGATCCCCTAAAGGGGTGATGAAAACCTGCGTCTTATGCTTCAAGCGACGAAAAGCCTTACAGTGGATGATGCGGTCGCGGTCCCTCTGAAACTCGGTGCGCATGGGGCAGGGCTTCTCAAGCCTCAGCCTCCCCTTGGAGAGCCTGCTCCTCATGGCGTAAGGCGAAAGCCTCTCCTCCCTTTCCTCTAGGCGATGGCGTATATCATGATGAACCATAGCTCGATGCGCGAGCAATCCTCCTCCACAGCGAGGGACTGGAAAGCCTCCCTTCAACCTTAGCAATTATCTCCCTGGTCTGCTCGATGGCATCGGGGCTCACCGACACAGACGTTATCCCCCATTCCACAAGCTTCTCGGTGAGCTCGGGATAGAACGAAGGTGCCTGGCCACAGATGGAAGAGGTGATTCCTCTCCTGACCGAGCCCCTGATCGCCCTTTTCAGAGCCACCATTACTGCCTCATTTCGCTCATCGAACTCTTCCGCTAGCTTGAGGTTATCCCGATCTATCCCTAAGACGAGCTGGGTGAGGTCGTTAGAGCCGATGGAGATGCCATCGAGCCCCAAGTTGATGAACCTATCGAGCAAGAAGATATTGGACGGCACCTCCACCATCATCCAGATCTTGAAATCCTTCGCCGAGCGTAATCCCTCATCTTTGAGCATCCTCATCACCAGTCCAAGCTCGGGCACCGTTCTCACGAAGGGGATCATCACCCACAGGTTGTTATACTTCTCCCTCACCCTCCTTACCATCTCCGTTTCCAGCCTGAAGACGTCCACCTCCTTCACGTATCGGGAACAGCCCCTGTAGCCAAGCATGGGGTTCTCCTCCACCTCCTCGAACTCCCTCCCTCCCTTGAGATTGCGGTATTCATTGGTCTTAAAGTCCGTGAGCCGATAGACCACAGGCCGGGGATAGAAGGCCTGAGCAAAGGTGAAAACCCCCTTAGCCAGCCTCTCCACAAACTTCTGACCCCTGCCTTGCTTAAGCATATAGCGGGGGTGCTCTCCAATCTGGGCGATCATGAACTCAGCGCGAAGCAGCCCCACGCCATCGACATCCTGGGCAGCGACCTTTTCCGCCAACTCCGGCTCAGTCAGATTTACATAGACTTTGGTCGTAGTTCTGATCCTGGCCTTAGGGATAATAGTGGGGGCATAAATCTCTTTCCTGACCACAGCGCCCTCCAACACCCTCCCCCGTGCGCCATCCACAGTAATCACCTGCTCCGGTTTCAAAACCTGGGTCGCCCTCTCCGTGCCCACGACACAGGGAATCCCCAGCTCACGGCTTACAATGGCGGCATGGGAGGTTCTACCCCCTTTATCTGTTACAATAGCCACTGCCCGCTTCATCGCGGGAACGAAATCAGGGTCGGTCATCCCGGCCACCAAAATATCCCCCTCCAAAACCCTGTCGATCTCAGAGGCGTGACCAACTATCTTCACCGGCCCAGAAGCCATACCCGGGCTGGCAGGGGAGCCGGTGAGGAGGACGTTGGCCTCTGGTTCCTTGACTTTTTCTTCCGCCTCGGGAGGCTTTATCGTGGTTACAGGACGCGTCTGCACGATAAAGAGCAAGTCCTTCTCTTTAGCCCACTCGATATCCTGAGGAAAAGCGTATAGCTCTTCGAGCTGCCTGCCAATTTGGGCCAGGGCTACGATGTCCTCGTCTGGCAGTTTTTGCTTGCGTTGAGCCGCCCAGGGAACGGGCACCCTGACGTTAGTTTCCCCTAGCTCTTTGCCTTTAGCATCGAGTACCAGTTGCCATTCCTGACGCGCGATGCTCTTATCCAGGATTTTTAGCCCTTCCTTTTCCACCACATAGAGGTCGGGGGTTATCTCCCCGGAGACGATGAGTTCCCCCAAACCGTAGCCCGCTTCAATAACCACCTTGCCATCGTCGCTGGTAACAGGTTCCACGGTGAAGAGGACACCGGAGCACTCCGACTGGACCATCCGCTGCACCGGAACAGCAATGCCAACCTTTAGATGGTCGAAACCATGCTGAGCGCGATAGAAGATGGCACGGGGCTCGAAAAGGGAGGCCCAGCAGCCTTGCACCGCAGCAATGACCTCGCTCTCCCCCTCCACATTGAGAAAGGTTCGCTGCTGACCGGCGAATGAGGCTTCCGGCAGGTCCTCAGCGGTGGCCGAGGAACGCACTGCCACCAGGCCCTCACCCATTTCCCTGTAGGCTTCAGCAATCGCCCCCACGATCTCCTCAGGTATGGGGGCGGCACTGATTAAATCCTTGATCTGAGAAGCTACCTTGCTTAGTTCCTCGCTATCATTAGTGTCCAGGGGAGAGAGGAGCTGGCGTATTTCAGCAGTGAGATTGGCCTCTTTTAAAAAATGAAAATAGCTTTGAGCGGTAACGATAAAACCTGGGGGGACGGGAATATGAGCTTTGGTCATCTCGCCAAGGTTTGCCCCTTTGCCACCGACCAAGGAGATATCCTCCTTACCCACATCCTCAAACCAGACGACCTTTTTATCCTTATCCATGGGAATGATCCTCCACTTGAGGTGTTCTGCGCCTTGGCAAAGGCTTATTATACCACACCAAGGCCCCTTTTTAAACCCCGCGGCCTACATCCAGACGATCTTGTCCGGCTCAGTTACCTGTTTCTTCTCCCGAGCAAGATCGCGAATTTTCAGCAGCGTCATATTGACCTCAGGGGCAAGGAAAACCCAATCAGGATCTGAAGGGATCCAGTATGGGGAATTGATACGCACCACTTTTAGCTCTTTGGCGTTGAGATAGATACCAAACGCTTCTTGGGTCACTTTTCTCCTTTCTCTAAAGCTGCTCAAGCCTTGCGATGACCGCCTCCACCGCTTCCTCTGGGGTCGAGGCCCCTGCAGTGACGCCAATCCGGCGACGGTCTTGAAGCCAGAGGGGATCGATCTCCACTGCCCCCTCGATATGGTAGGTCTCGACACCAGCGGTGGAGCATATCTCAGCAAGTCGCCGGGTATTAGCACTGCTACGCCCACCAATGACCAGCATCAGGTCTACCCGCTTTGACAGCTCAAGGGTTGATTGCTGACGCCTCCTGGTGGCATCACAGATAGTGTTAACGATGCGTAGCTCAGAGAGACGATTGAGGCGGGATTGGGCAAACTGGGCTATGAAGTGGGCAAAGGCGGAAAAGCTCTGCGTGGTCTGGGAAAGGATGCCGATTCGCCGCGGCGTCCGACCTAATGCGGAGACTTCCATGGTGGCGAAGCCTTTACCTCCTGCCCATCCCAATACACCCTGCACCTCGGGATGATTCTCATCACCAAAGATGATAACCCAAAAGCCGGCGTCAGCCAATCTCCTGGCTGCAATCTGAGCCCGGCGTACGATGGGGCAGGTAGTATTTATCACCTTGAGCCCGCGGTTCCTCATCTCCTCCAGCACCTGAGGGCTCACCCCGTGGGAACTAACAGCCAGTATATTCCCCTGAACATGATCCAGGCTTTCTATCACCTTGATCCCTGATTGAGCGAGCTTCTCTATCACCTGCTGGTTATGCACCACAGGCCCCAGGGTCTCCACCGGCCCCAACTCCCGCGCTGTCCTCTCCAGGATATCGATAGCCCGCCTCACCCCGGTGCAAAACCCCGATTCAGCAGCCTGTTCAATCTCCAATAGACCTCCCCCCCTCATCCCCCCCATAGACCCCACGGTAGCTTTGTGGTAGAAGCTCAGCAATACGCACCATGATGAAGTCAGTGGCAGAGGCCAGTTGCGTCCTGGTCAACTGGCCATCGATAGGGGGCAGGTTCAAGGGCTTACCTATGTTCACCGTCACTTCGGGGCGGCGGAGGAAAGCAATAGGGCTTTTGATCTTTTCCGTCCCCGTGATCCCCACAGGGAGAACAGGGACACCACTGCGAAGAGCAAGAAGCGAGGTGCCGGCACGAGCCCGCTGCATTTGAGCCGTGGCGCTCCTTACTCCCTCAGGGAACATCCCCAGTGCCAGCCCTTCCCCCAGCACCTGCTGGGCCTGGCGCAATGCCTCCCTGTCCAGTCGCCCCCGGCGCACGGGGAAGGCGTGCCAACCACGCACCAGAGGCCCGAGGATCAGCGAGTGAAAGAGCTCCTCCTTAGCCATGAACACAATCCGGCGCTTAATGCTGGCACTGAGCAGCGGGGGATCGATAAGGTTAAGGTGGTTGGACACTATGATCAGAGGACCCTGAGCGGGGACGTTTTCCTTTCCCCTGACCCGCCATCGGGCCAGGAGGCGAAGCAAAAGCTTCATCATTGCTGTTCCCAGATAATAGAACCAGGGCATCGCCTTTCACCAGTCCATCATGCTTAGAATCTCAGCTAGCACCTGATCAGGATTGAGGCCATCAGTGTCAATCATTCTAGCGTCTGAAGCGGGCTCGAGAGGAGAGATTGGGCGCTGGCTGTCAATCTCATCCCTCCTCATCAGTTCAACAAGGATGGCTTGATAATCTACCATCTCGCCGCGCTCAATTACCTCCTGATAGCGCCGTCGTGCCCTCTCCTCAAAGGAAGCGCTAAGATAAATCTTCAGCTCAGCATGGGGCAATACCGTGGTCCCGATGTCCCGCCCTGCCATAACGATTTCCCCATCTTGTGCCAGCTTTCGCTGCCGTTCCACCATTACCCTTCGCACTCCAGCCACCTTTGCCACCAAAGAGACGCCGGCTTCCACCTCCAGAGCATGAATCTCCATGGCAACATCGCAACCATCGACCAGCACCGAGCAGTAGCGCTCATTACCCGTAGGCCGAGGCACGAACTCAATCTCGGTGCTAGAGGCAAGCTGGCTCAGTTCCGCTTCATCCTCGAGATCGATGTTAAGCTTCAGCGCCTTCCAGGTTAAAGCTCGATACATCTCCCCGGTATCCAGGAAGCGATATCCTAGCCTCTGTGCTAAAAGCCTGCCGATGGTGCTCTTGCCTGCAGCAACCGGACCGTCTATGGCAATAATCGATGGCTTTGGCATTGGCTGACTGCCTAGATTATATAGCAGCCAAGGGCGCAAGGCAATTATTTTCGAGAGCCCCTTCGCCTCCCGACCCAGAAAAGGATTCCGAAGACGGCTATCGCCAATGCGATACCAATGCCACGCAGGGCTGTTCCCGAGAAGGCAGAGCCGCCCGATGACCCAGGGGCGGGGCCTGTGGGAGGGGTGGCCGTGGGCGTCTCCGCGGGAGAAATAGCGGGAGTTTCAGTATCAACCGGCGTCTCTGTTGGCGTTGGCGTCGGGGCAGGAGAAAGACCATAGCCCGGGGTCGGCTCAGAGTTATCCACGAATTCACCTCCTGGGGGGGAGCGCTCCAAAGAGTGTCTAGCAGCCACGTCGGGGCAATGCAGACTTTGTGAAGTATCGTCGCCATAAGAGAGGGCATCGATAGCCCTACCTTGGCTGTCCTCGAGAATGAGGCGGTCTCCCTCGTTACTTAGCCCCTTACCAATAAGCCTATCTTCGACAAAGACTATGGTGCCATTAAAGTGGGGATAGTTTTCATAGAAGCTATCCGTGGCGGCGATCACGGCAAAACCACCGGGGAGCAGGGTTAGGGGAGGAATCAAATCGCTATCAGAGTTATCGCTGATCCTCCAGCCCTCAAGGTGAATGGCCTCCTCGGTGCGGTTAAAGAGCTCCACCCACTCATGGTCACCATCAGGACCACTTTGCGGGGGATCATATTGAACTTCGTTAATCACCACATCTCCCTCAGCTACGGGCACAGGAGAGGAGGGTGGACTAGGGCTTGGTGTCGGCGTTGGTGTTGGGCTGGGACCTGGCGTGGGCGTTGGTGTTGGGCTGGGACCTGGCGTGGGCGTTGGTGTTGGCGGCGGCCCGGTGAAGCTCATGTCGTCAAAATAGGCGGTGGCGGGCCCGGTAGGAGGATAGACTAAATGCAGCACAACTTCGACTCTCGCCGAATCGGCTCCTGAAGGAGCTTTAGCCGAAATGCTCCAGGGGGGGTCAAGCGGCTTGGGGCAGTATTCATCGCTCGTGCCTGTCAGCAAAGAAGACTCATGTAGAGGGGAAGAAGGGATGCCACCTGTCAGAAACGAAATCCGGAGGAAAAAACACCAGATATTGTCGTCATTTTTTCTGGCATAACCACTGAAAGTGTAAGTCTCTCCAGGTTGTATTTCGATGACTTGCCTGATCCAGCTTTCTGGCTCCTCGGTACAGACGACAGCAGCAAAATTGCCACCGTGCACTAGGTCGGGGTTATCAGTTAGGCCAATGCTGCAATTAGACGCCTGCCAATGGTCAGGGACACCATTGCTATCGCCGTCCTCCTCGAAGCCGCCGTTCACCAGCAGTTCGTCGGGAGCGGCAAAGGAAAGGGGGATGCCTGCCAGCGCCACCCATGCCAGAACCGCAAGGAGGGTGAAAAGAGCTATTATTTGGCAAACCTTCATTTTGGGAAGAGTTCAGCTAAAAGCTAGGTACATCTTAGCGCACAAGGGGGATAAGTCAAGCTTCCCAAGCAGCCCTGCTACCGGATGAGGTTCGGCAGGCTACCTATGTGAAAAGACTCCCTATCTGATAGATTAGCATGGCCACAATCCAGCCTATGGCAATGGTGTAGCCGACGGTGAAAGCAGGCCACCGCCAGGAATTGGTCTCCCTGCGTATGATAGCGATGGTGGCCACGCAGGGCACGTAAATGAGGCAAAAGGCCATGAAACCAAAGGCAATTAGGGGCGTCCATGCTAGTTCAAGGCCAACGACATCTCCCAAGTCCCCAAGCCCTTCAGCGCCAGCGAACAGGGTGCCAAACGTGCCCACTACCACCTCTTTAGCCAGAAATCCAAAGACCAAAGCCACTGCCGCCTGCCACTGACCAAAACCAAGAGGCGAAAATACGGGGGCAATGGCTCTCCCTATGGGCTCCAGGGCGCCGGTGTAATCCAGCAGCCAGACGAGCACCACTATGGCAAAGATGATGGTTCCCGCCCGAATGAGAAACACCTTTCCCCGCTCCCATGTGTGCATCAGCAGCCCGGTGATGGTGGGCAGACGGTATGGTGGTAGTTCCATGACGAAGTGCCCTGAGGGCCCGCGCAGCAGTGTCTTGCGCAACACCAATGCCATGATGGTCGCCAGAATTATCCCAATGGCGTACATGGAGAACACCACCAGCCCCTGATGGGAGGTGAAAAAGGCACCGGCGAAGAGGATGTAGATAGGGAGGCGAGCACCACATGACATAAAGGGGTTAATCAGGATAGTGGTCAGCCTGTCCTTGGGGTTCTCTATGGTTCTGGTGGCCATAATCGCCGGGACATTACAACCAAAGCCAAGCACGAGGGGGATGAACGACCGCCCGTGAAGCCCTATCCTATGCATCAGGCGGTCCATAACAAAGGCAGCACGGGCGAGATAGCCGCAGTCCTCAAGAAAGGCGAGGGCAAGGAACAACAGGAATATGGGGGGAACGAACATCAGCACCGAGCCCACGCCGCCGAAAATCCCATCGCCGATAAATGAGCCCAGCCACGCTGGAGAGATAGACCCCGCTTCATCAGCCAACCAGCCAAACCCTTCATCGATCCAGTCCATGAGGGGGACAGATGCGGTGAAGGTGAACTGGAATACGCCATACAGGAGGGCGAGAAATATGAACAGCCCCAGCCACCTGTTGACGAGCACCTTATCGATGCTATCGGAAATGCTACGTCTTTCTATGGCTGGCTTTCTCAGGGTCTCCTTCATCAGCCCGCTGATGAAGCCATACCTGGCATCGGCAATTACAGTCTCAGCATCTTCTCGATAAACGCTTCTCAGGTGGGCCAGGCTTCTCTGTTGAGCCTCAAGGATCTCCTCCCAACTCACCCTTGTTTCACCCTCAATGTCTTAACTACCTCTTCATCGCCCTCCAATAGCTTTATTGCCAGCCATCTCGGGGGATACCTTCGGGAAAGCTCTCTGTCCTCGGAGATCAGCTCCTGCAGCTTGGCAATCTCCTCCTCAAGCTCTCGGCCATAATCGAGTCTAAATCTCCCTGGCTGGACTGCGCTGTCTGCCATCTTTACTATCTCCTGAAGCAGCGCCTGGGTGCCGCGACTGCGGTTGGCCTCCATAGGCACTACCGGGACGCCAAGGAGATAAGATAGCTGCGAGACATCGATCTGGTGCCCTCGCGACTCGGCCTGATCCATCATGTTAAGCGCTATTATTAGCGGAGTGCCCATCTCCAGAAGCTGGATAGCGAGATAGAGATTCCGCTCCACATTTGAGGCATCAACGATGTCCACCACGGCATCCGGTTTCTCCTCGACGATGAAGTTTCTGGCGATGATCTCGTCTATGGAATAGGCGGTCAGGCTATAGACCCCGGGCAGGTCTACCACCTTGATCGTATAGCCCTGGTAACGGCAGGTTCCCTCTTTCTTCTCCACCGTAACCCCGGGCCAATTTCCTACATGCTGTCGGGCACCGGTTAGATTATTGAACACTGTGGTCTTTCCCGAATTGGGGTTCCCCGCCAGAGCTATGGTTATTTCCTTAGCCATCCTCATACCCCAGTAACCATAATCTTCTGCGCTATGCCATACCCCAAAGCCAGTCTTGACCCTCTGAGGTCTATGATAATGGGACCGGGCCTCATGCTATTAACAACCCTGATCTTAGTCCCGGGAAGCAAACCCATATCGGCAAGCCTCCTCGTGAGTCCCCGGCCAGCCCTAATATCGACAACGGAGACCACTTCACCAGGTCTGGCCATAGCCAACGGCATAAGTGGTTCTGCCATCTAAGTCACCTCAACCTGAATATTAGCTGCCTCTTCCTTACGCAGCGTTAGATGATACCCCTTAATTCTCACCTGCATCGGGTCGCCCAGCGGGGCTACTCGCACCACATTAACCTCGCTCCCGGAGACCAGCCCCATATCGAGGAGGCGCCGGTGAATGCTACCCCCTCCCCGAACCCTGGCAATCTTCCCCTTCTCTCCAGGCTTCAATTCACTCAATAGTTTGGTTGGCACTTCTTGTGTCCTTCCGTTCTATGTCTTTTCAGATGACTGCTCCCCTTCCCTTTCCTGACGACAGCGCTCACAGTAGCCCTCCATCGAAACCTCAACGCCAGAGATCTCAAAACCGGTTTGGCGGCTCACATCCCGTTTCATCTTGGAAGCAAAGGGGCACTCAAACTCGATTACCTTCCCGCAGCCACGGCACACCACATGGTGGTGCTCTGCTTCCCCTCTGGCCT
>DAOUOW010000050.1 GCA_030626475.1 Chloroflexota bacterium
ATCGGGGTTGACATCCACAACGCTGGTGACAAGCCTGGAATGTGCGAAGTGGTGACCATGTGGATCGAGGACGAGATGGGCATGATTATTGTGGGGCCTGAGTACGGCTCGACAATCGTGCTGAATCCGTGTGACACCGACAAGGTGCTATTCGGTCCTATCCACATAAGTGAACTCTGGCTAGGCCAGACCATCACCGTCTACGCTCAGGCCTGTGGCGGAATGCCTGTGACCTGCGACATCAACGTAGTTGGTGGGCCGTACATCGTGGTGACCGGCATCCAGCAGCCTGAGTCGATCAATGTCGACGAGAACCTGACGGTCAGTGTTGACATCCACAACGCCGGCGGCAAGCCCGGTGAGTGCATGGTGTACGTGGAGCTCGTGGACGACCTCGGGGCACCCATAGACGTTCGGGGGCCTATCGCGACAGGCATAATGGCTCCGTGCGACACGGATAAGATCGTCATCGACTTCGGGCTCGTAGAGCTGAGCTGGGTACCAGGAGTAACCGTCGTGGCATCTGCCTGCGACCAGGTGGAGCCTTTCGCCTGCCCGATCGTAGTGCCTCCGCCGATAGCTGAGCCGCCTGTGCCCCCGGTGAGCTGCTGGGCCATCTACACGGTCGAGTGGTGGGTAGGTGTGGAGCCGCCGGTAGGAGATCCCGATAACAGGGAGTACTTCGCCATGCACACTGTGGAGTGGCTGCCGGCAGAGCACCTCGAGGTGCTCGGGCCACCGTTCCCCGGTGAGGTGCACGTGATTCCAGACCCGTCTTGGCACCAGGAACTCACCGCCTACGGCGGTCCGCTACCGAACGGGTACACGATCGCGGCGGGCTTCGACAAGGACTATCTCGAATGGGATCCACTGCCAAATACGCCGGGGATCGGTTTGAAAGGTGTCTCGCGGTACAACGAGATTCTGATGGCGGTGTATGCCACCGGTGTGGGATACTGGAACAGCTCGCTCACCATGCTCAACTGGAAGGCCAGGTTTAACGTGAACACCGGCCTCGGTCCTATCACGCTGTTCTCGGTGACGCTTGGCATTACACCGATGGTAGGTAATCCCGGCTGGCCGTTTGCCGTTGGCAACGCGTGGTCTAGCCTGGGCATGTCGTCAATCACGCCGCCTGCTCTCAGCTACAATGAGGTAACTGCCTTGGAGACCATCACCGTCCCGCTGTTCCCGGGTGGCATCGAGTGCTACAGGGTGGAGGCCTACGCGTGGGATGACGCCAACGAGGACCTCATACCACAGGAAGAGGAGCTCACTCTGAGCGGCACAAAGTGGATGCACAACGACTACGGTGCTCCGATCAAGAATGACGCCTATCCCGGCGCTCTGTACCTCGGCTGGGAGACTCAGGACATGATCCACTACTGCGTCAACCCGCCGTTCCCGCCGTGGGAGCAGTAGGCTTGTAGGTGATACGCCTGCATAGTGGCGACTTTGTAAGGGCCCTGTCCATTCCCGAAGGGGGCGGGGCCCTTTTCTTTTCGTTTTTCGAGCTAAGTCGCTGTGGAAAGCAAACCTGTTTCCGCTTTCTAATCCTCTTTTCTAGCTACCGCCTATTCCTCTGTTCAGATAGCCAAAAAGCCTCTCAATCTGGCACAGCGCCTAGTTCGAAAAAACCACAGCCCTTAGTTCGAAACGAGCCACCAGCTGTGGAAGACATGCTCCCCGCTATGGTAGTCGAGGGCTGATTTCTCGAAGATGAGGATTGGCCTGCCCAGCACCCGCTCTGCCGCCGGGTTGATGACATCCCTGATCAGGAGCAGGACATTCATGGGAGAGGACTCGCCCGCCAGCCTGGTCAGCTCATCGAGCCGGGCATGCCTGTTCTCCCAGAAGTACCACAGCATCCTGGCGCTTATGGGGTCCACCAGGCGGGCGACCCCGGCAATATCCTGGGCCTCAATGCAACTGTCTGTGCGCTTCAAAGGCGCTCCTTCTTTTCGACCTTTTTCGAACTAAGTCGCCGTGGAAAGCTAACCACCTACGGCTTGCTAATCCCTTTTCCTAGCTATCGCCATCTACTTGTTCAGACAGCCAAAAAGCGTGCCGACCTGTCACAGCGATGTAGTTCGAAAAAGAAAGCTGAAACACGCTAGCCTACCACAGCCCCCAGGTCGAAAAAACCACAGCCCTTAGTTCGAAAAAACCACAGCCCCTAGGTCGAATAATCAAGGCCGGGGCCTTGCCCGGGCAAAGCCCTGGCACCAATAGCTCTCCGGCGCCTTACCTGGAGAGCATGATAAAGCGGCTTGGAACAGCGGCAGCTCAGCCTCCTAAAAATCAACTTCAGTCTTCTTGCTGTAGGTCAGGGAGTCCTGGCGTGCCCACCTTCGACTTGAAGGAATTGGGATTCAAGGCCTGGCTCAGAATATCGTCCACCCGGTGATCGAAGTCACGCCCCAATTGCCGCAGGGCCAGAGTGAGCCCGTCATGGCTTCTTATCCGGTCCAGCGTGGCATCGAGGTCCATCAGGGCGCGCTTCCACCTTTCCATCTCCTCCTCGCTCATGCCCCTCTCCTGCATTTGTTGCAGGGACTGTAGTTTCAGGGCATCCTTTATCATTTCAGACAGGCCAACAATCAGAGCTAGGACCCCCTGCATAAGATCGTGTTCCCGAAGGTCGGTCCCCATTTGCTGCTCACTTGCGCTAGATAGGGAAATATTGTCGCCTATCTTCATCCCTGCGGATCTTGCCTTGATCCATCAGCGCCCGGAGTGTTCGTCCCACCTCGATCCTTGACACCCCCAGGGCTTCCTCGACGGCGACGAGCTTTGTTCCCGGGTGCTCAATAACAAAAGCCAATACCCGCCTTGTCAAGTTTTCGCTCATACTCACGCTCATAGCTCTTACCTCTCACCTCAACCGATGCCGGCCAGGGCGCACCTTTGATAAACTTATAGCGGAGCCTGGGGCGTGCGCCCTGACCTGTGAGCATCGGAGTTTCTCTCGCACATCATGGCTCCGCTGTGAGCGGCTTCAGTTTTCCATTTGCCTCCTGAAGAGGGATTGGTGCCGAAGTTTCCATTTCATCATAACCTTGGTCTGTTGCTGACGAGAAGCTACAAAAGGTCCTAATTGCGAAGGACGAATTGGTCAACATTTATGACCCAAAAGGTTCCGAGAAGGTCGCCTTCCTGGGCAGGGCAAAAAAAGAGACCCCAAATAGAGGTCTCTTCAGCTTCTGTTTCGGCCCGCCGCCCTATATTATCCCGCGTTTATAGGCTAAGGACACCGCCTCAGCGCGGTCCTTAGCCTCCAGTTTATCGAAGATGCGCCTTACCCCGCGCTTCACTGCGGTTTCACTCAAGAAAAGCTGGGCCGCAATTTCCTTATTGGTCGATCCGGCAGCAATGAAGCGTATGATTTCCAGTTCTCTTGGAGAGAGAAAGGCTCTGTTGTTGTTCCAGCCCTTGGCTAGGGAGGCGAACTCGTTGAAAAGCCCGCGGCTCAGCGAGGGGTGCAGGATTGATTGCCCCCGATGTACCGTCCTGATGGCTTGGATGAGCTCCTCATTTCCCACGTCCTTGACCAGATAGCCTACAGCACCGGCCTCGATGGCCTGAGATAGATACTGGTCGCCATACATAGTTAATACCACGACGTTTGTTTCAGGGTGGTGCTCTCTGATCTGGCGGATGGTTTCGATGCCCCCCATCCCTGGTATCCTGATATCGAGAAGGACGATGTCAGGGGACACAGTTCCTATCTCATCCAGCGCCTGTTCCCCATCGGCGGCCTCAGCCACCACCTCCATATCCTTCTCCAGTTCCAGCATCCGCCTCAGCCCGTGGCGCACCACAGGGTGGTCATCTACCAGCAGAACCCGAATGCTCATTTTCCCTCCTTGTAATAATAGATGGAAACAAAAGCTGGCGAAGCTAGCTATTAATCATTTTGGCTATCGGCGAGAACTCCTCGGGCGCAGCATCCTGCAGGGGAAGGGTCAATGCGACACAGGTTCCCGCTCCGGGGGCGGTGTCTATAATCAGGGAGCCGCCCAGTGTTTCTGCTCTCTCTTGCATACCACTAAGTCCCAACCGCTCCACCGACTTGGCACCCTTAAGCACCCTGGCGACATTGAACCCTTTGCCATTGTCCCTGATCTCGAGGCGGAGGTCATCTGGCCGAAAGCTGAGGATGACATTGGCCCTGGAGGCTCGAGCATGTTTGCGTACATTGGCCAGGGCTTCCTGGGTGACCCGATAGAGGGTGATCTCATAGACTCGGGAGAGGGTGGAGGGGGTGCCCTCAATCTGAAATGAGCAGGCGATGCCGGTATCCAGTTTAAAGTTTTGCAGATACTGATGCAGTGCCCCCAGCAACCCGAATTGGCCTAAAGCCGGGGGCTGAAGATCGAAGATTACGCGGCGAAGCTCTTTTATGCTTTGCTCGATGACGCTCCTTATCTCGGCAAGCTCCTCCCTCGTTTGGAGTAGATTGCCTTTGGCCAGGGTGTGATTGAAGGCTTGCATCCGATAGGAGGCGCCGACCATCCATTGAGCGGCGCCATCATGGATTTCCAGGGAGATCCTTCGCCTTTCATGCTCTTGAGCAATGAGGGTCTGCTTTAGCAGTTGCTCCACCCGGGCTTGCTGATTTTTCACCCCGCTGAAGAGCCTTGCATTTTCAATGGCAATCGCTGCTTGGCTGCACAAGATCCAGAGCAGTTCCAGGTCACTGTGGGTGAAGGGAGAACCCCCTCTCTTGCTGCTTCTGAGGACCCCGATCACCCTGCCCTTGACCACCAGGGGCAGGCATAGCACCGAGGAGACCCCCATTTTGGTCATCTCTTTTCTCAATGGGTGGTCAGGAGGGGTGTCCTCAGTGAGCATCAGCGGCTTTGCCGTCTTCACCACCCAGCCGGCGAGCCCTTGGCCCACCTTCTCCTTAGCATTGTTCAATCTCTCTGAAGGGCCGAGAACTGCCTTGACCTCCAGTTCTTGCTTCGCTTCATCAAGGAGCATCAGGGAAACGCCATCAGCCTCGGCCTCGGTCCAAACAATCTCCAGGATAACATTGAAAAGCTTCCCCAGCTCCATCTCAGACATCATGGTTTTGCTAATCTCGAGCAGGGGAAGCAGCGCCTTTAGCCTTTTGTTGTCCCGCATGAGCCGCCTTCGCTCCAGAGCATCCTCCACTGCTCTCTCCAGATCGCTTGCGGTGAAGCGTTGTGACAGGAAGGCTTGGGGGCCAGCTTTGAGCCTCTGTGAGACGGCATCGATGCTCTGCTGGTCGCCGAGGAGGACTATTCCCTGGGCGGGATCGCTCCTTCTCACTGTCTCGGCTAGAACCAGTTCTGCCGAATCAGGGGATTTGATGGCGGTGATGAAAAGGTCGAAGCGCTTCTCCCTCATGAGTTCAATCGCTTTTTTGCAGCTGGAAACACCCACTATCTGGTAGCTTTCCCCGATTAGGGTCTCGATCTTTTCCAGGAGGGAATCTTGGCCTGTGTCCACCACCAGGATATTTCCCCTCGCCATATCACCCCCGGCTTTAGGCCAATTCGGGTTGCTGGGGGCACTGCATAAGATCGTGTTCCCGAAGGTCGGTCCCCATTTGCTGCTCACTTGC
>DAOUOW010000039.1 GCA_030626475.1 Chloroflexota bacterium
ATAGCAATGATCTCATCTCCGCACTTTGACAGGGTGATATCCTGGCTGTGGTAGATCTGGCAGAGCCTTACACCTTGTTCGTCCTCCACCAAAGCCGCTGGGAACTCCACCTGGTCACCGGCGCCGGCCTTCTCCAGCAGCTCCAGGGCTTCATCTGAGGTTATGTCCAGGACCTGAACCTTGCCCTCTGCTATCTCCTTTTCCAGTGCCTTCTTGACCTCTTCACAGGGGGTGCATTCCTCTTCATCCAGAATGTATATCTTTCTCTCGTTCATAATCCTCCCTCCATTCCGGGTATTCTTGGAGAATCTGCTCCGCGGTAAGCCCCTTGAGAGCTTCCCTGGCAGCCAGTGCTGACACTGGGATAAGCCGTCCGGTGTCCGGGTTGGTGGTTACCCCGACCTGGCCTTTGATTTCCGCCATCTTCTCCCGGACCGCCCTGCGGTAGACGTATTGCAGCAGACTTGGCGGCTTTACTTGGCGAAAGTAATGGATCTCCTGCACTTTGATTTCTCCCATGGGCCTTTGCCTGAAGGCATACTAAACACAAGGAGGAGCCCTGTCAAGGCTCCTCCCCGGCTTTGTCTCCGTCAGTCCAGACCGCTATTTCTTGCCGTGCTTTTCAGCCACGCAAACAGCCGTCGCCGGCACCAGCCTGCCCTTGTGAACCAGGGTCCCGGTCTTACCTTTACACTCGCCCTTGCCGATAAGGTACTTCACGAGGTGAGCGGGGGTCGTTCCCTTGGGGAAGCTGGCCCTCTTGATCACCACGATGTCGGGGTTGAAGGGAGTGCGGCTGATGGACATCTCGCGGCTGGCCATGAGTTGAGCGAGGTTAGCGTAGATTCCAGCCATTTCGGCCTCCTGTGTGTTATTACGCTTCCCCGCTTCGTGCCTTAGTATAAAGGCTTCAGCCGACTTTAGGCGGTCGGCTGCTTTTAGAGTAGCAGGGGGGGAGTTCTTTGTCAAGAGGGCTTGGGCTGGGGGGGTTGCGGTGGTATAACACAAACTCCGCACTTCAGGCAGCAGCCATGCTGGTCAAGGGGTCTACCGCAGTGAGGGCAGTTGCCCATCTCGGGCCTCGTTTCTTGTTGGCTTAACGGCATGCTCGCTTTCCTCTCGCATAGCGCATCCGACAACTGGCCCAAGAACGGATCCCTCCAGGAAGGCCATCCGGAGCCTAGCCTCTCGCCAATCCCCCTTCGTGATAGCAGACTCAACCTCTTTCAAGATTTCTTTAGACTTTGGGAGATCAACACCGCATGTGCCTTCAATTTCTTTAAGGCGAGAATCTATGAGTTTTGGTATTGGGCCAAGCCACTCCTCCCTTTCCTGTTCTATGACCGCACCGAGGCTATTGATATTGGTGCGAAGCGCCCACATTTCTACACCACAGCGACACGCTTTAGCCCTGTCCAGCACTGTTTCAGCTACAGCCTTAGCTATCTCTTCTATTTCTTCTCTTGAGATTTCCATTGCTTCTCCACCCTTTCTGCGGCGATCCGTGCCGCCGAGGCTTTGGCCTCCTCAAGGGATATTACTTGGGGAGCTGTAATCATGGCGCTGAGGGCCTCGGTGCCCAGGAGGTCCTTGCGAAACGCCCTCATGTTTGCTGCCATGTGGGGATATTCCAGGTCGTACTTGCCCGAGGCGGATGCCTCGATAGTGAGCTTGTGGGCGTTAGCCTTTATCCATTGACCTAGCGCGGAATAAGTCGGGTTCTCGGGATCCATGGGGACCAGCTCCTCCACCATCGACTCAATGGCGAAGAGGGGGTGCTTCTCGCAGCAGTCACATGGCTTGCCCGCTATTTTGCACCCGGCGGCGAGGTCCAGCTGAAAACGATAAACCTCCTTTGCCAGGCGTTTGTTGAGGTCTGCTATCGTCTCCTCGGTGGTTGCCAGCGACAGCTCAGAAGCCTCTGAGACCCCCTGAGAGCCGATTTCGGTCGGGTTTGGGGTAGGGGCTGAGGCTTTGGTCGCGGTGGGGGTACTGGTCAGCGGGCCGCTCGCAGTGGCAGCCGGCAGAGTGGCCGCAAACTGCTCCAGCGCCCTCGACTCATCCCGGGGACGGAACACAAACCTTTCCCAGGGCACCTTCATAGCTATATTGGAGACGACATCTGACCAGCCCATGGCACCTACCCAACAAAAAGCGGGGGTTTGCTTCCCCGCTTTCTTATTCAAGGGTACCGCAGCAACGCTCTGTTGTCAAGAAACGACCTGCCCAGATGGCTGGCTGGCGCCTAGGGCTATTGGGGTGAGCGGGTTTTTCGTAGCAATGCGTCGCTACCGGAGCAGACAGGACAAACGAAGCTATATCAGCTTGTCTGGCCTGGTCTGTCTGGCCTGTCCCAGATACGGGAGCAAGCAACAGGGCCAGATGGCTGTTTGGTTTTGTCGGGGCCTACGTTCAAAAATGCCCAGACATCAAGACAGACCAGGGCGAAATGAAGGGGAACAGACCCAGACCTTTGTCTGGACAAGTGCCTCGCTGGTGGTATAATGGATGGTGGAAGCGGGGAAGCGCTGCCCAATTGGGTAGCTTCCCCGCTATTATTTTGGGGTGCCAGACAGCCGTCTGGTTTTGCCCGGCAAGGAGGGAGGAGATGCCATCACCGCAGCAGGAAAAATTACTGGAGCTTCTAGCAGGCGAGACTGGTGCCGTAAGTGCAGCGGAGTTGGCCAAAAAGGCCGGAATCCCGAACATTGAAGCTGTCCGCACACAGCTGGGGAGGCTGGCTAAGGAAGCCCTGGTGAGCAAAGATGCGCAGGGGGAGTGGACCCTGGCTGACGAGGGGAGGGAATATCTAAACCAGCTCACCCAGGAGACCGCTGGTACCAGCGAATATGAGATCTTCAAGTCCCTCGGTCGCAGAATAGGGGTGTTGGGCGACCTCCTCGGGGTTATCGCGGAGCATGTATGGAGTGGCGGCGATTATGAGGACGTGAACTGGGTATGGAAAGCCCTGGGTGAGATGGACATAAGGGCTGACCAGCGCAAGAGATGGTGGAATGCCTGGCGCAGCCACCTGGGGAAGGCGATTCCCCCTGATCTCAGGGAGGAGGTGGTAGGCAAAGATGGGGAAGAGCCAGGTCAGGCCGGCGCCCCCAAAAAGTCACCAAACGACTACATGATTGTTGAGGACGAGCCCGTGAGGGTTGGTGAAGGGCTTGGTGACTATAGCCTGCAGGACGCAAAGGATATCCTGGCTGTGAGGGCGATAAAGAGTAGATTTGACAGGTTCAATCGACCGGGAACTGATGGATCAGGCACAGGAGGCACGGGGGAAAAAATATCAGACATCATTACAGCCCTTGCCCCCTACCTCAACAAGGACACCGACCCCGAGACGGTAAAGGAGATGCTGGGTGACAAGCTGGCGCTACTGAAACAGGAGATAATAATGGGGCTGCCGCACCCGTCCCAGCAAAAGTCCATGGTAGACCAACTCTCTGAACTTGGTGCTATTCTAGGAACCTTAAAGGACAGCGGCCCACTATTAAGATCCCTACTTGGCATACCAGAGCCATCTACCTCCTCAAACCCCTCTACGACGTCATCCATGCCGGTGCAGCTCAGCGATAAGGACGGCAATCCTATAGTTATGGACTTTGACTCGCTGCTCAATTGGAAGAAGTTTCAGGGGGAGGAGCAGAGGGCTGATGAGAAGCAGACATTGCTCAGGGGTATGGTTACAGAGTTCCGGCAGCAGCTCCCCGTCGCCATGCAAGCGCTGAAGGCCACCGCCGAGGCTTACAACAGGGCGGCCGTCTCGAGCAAGGCGGAGGGAATTCCCCAAAGCGCGCCCATACAAGTCACCTGCGCCGGCTGCCAGCAGCTCATCACCCTGAGCGAGGTGCCGACAGTGGAATTCGCCTGCCCACACTGCGGTGTTACTTTGGCACCACCTGTGGCATGAGAGAGGACGAGGAAATGGCAAAAGAAAAGGACCCTGAATGGCTGAGGCAGCTAAAGGCGGCAGATAAGGCAGCGCAAATAGTCTTCAACGTCAGGCTTACCGATGTTGGCTCATTTTTGCTGAGTAAAGCCGCTGAAAAATTACCCTTCCTGGTTCCCAGTCCGGCGGAGAAACCGAAGGCTGACCCCAATGACCCCTATAGCGTGCTCGATATCCCTTCAAATTCCCCTGACTGGCTGGTCCCTCTTGCCTACAGGGCCAAGGCATCGAAGATGCATCCTGACCACGGAGGATCAGACGAAGAAATGAAAAAGGTCAACAAGGCCTTCGAGAAGATCAAGGAGGAGAGAGGTATGTCGTAGCCTGGCCTGCTACAATCTGCTCTGCCTCGGAAACGGCGCACAATTTGTCCAGCTCCTCCTCGGTCAGAGGCTGGGTATAGAGGTCCTCCGGAATATACATGACTGGGTGAGGGGAAAGTACCGTGTGCTCAAGCACAAATTCCCAAAAAGAGAGGTGTTTCCTCATTCCGCAGCTCCATACGGGCAGGCCACCCGCCACCAAGCTAAAAGCCAGTATTATACCGAGCTTTTGCATTGATCACTGCCTCCTCTACCGCAATGTGCTTCGCCCTCTCCTTCAAAACAAGCTGGTCCCACAAAAGGCTCCAGCCTGATTGGCTTTGACCTTGGTGGTGCATGTCCTTCCAAACAGGGATAGACATGAACACTGCCAGGGCGCCGAGGCCGAGAAAGATCTTCATGGGCATGCCCATTATAGTGTTTGACCCCGTTGCTGGCAAGGCATATACTGGGCTAGGGGAGGGGCGAAGGTGAAATTTCGGGGCGTGGCCGTGCCATTCACGCTGGCGGTTGCCACCGGTGTGACAACGGCATACTTTACTTCAAAGCTTATAGCTCGCAAGGTCTCCCGGGCGCTAACGGAGCCACCACCGTACAAGGTAAGCGGCCCCCCGGTTTCCGTTGTCATTCCTGCCCTCGAAGAGGAGGATTATCTCCCCGCGCTTCTTACCAGCATCGCCAACCAAACCTATGAGCCTATCGAGGTTCTTGTCGCTGACAGCTCCTCGGACCTGCATCGTGAACAAACAGAGGCTATTTGCTCATCCTTCGGAGCCAAGTACATCAATGTGCCGATATTGAATATTTCCCTGGCGCGGAATGAGGGCGCAAGGCAGGCACTAGGCGACCCTCTGGTTTTCGTGGACAGCGACTGCATACTGGCGCATGATTACATCGAGCAAGTGGTTTACGCTCTGCAGCATGGCTATACCCTGGCTCACGGAGTAGACCCCAATATAGATGGGCTGTTTGGCGCGGCATCCGTGATCGGCGGCGTGTGGTTCAAACCGGTAACGCATACCAGCAGAGGAGTTGCTATCTGGCGGGATGCCTTCTGGGGGATCGGGGGTTATGACGAGGCATGCGACCCTACAGAGGGGGGCCGTGAGGACCTGCGCCTGGGGGCCATGGTGAAGGAAAGATATGGCCTGGGCTCGATGATCCTGCTACCCGGGGCCTGTCTGGTCACCTCCCCACGGAGGGGGCAACGGTTCCCTCTGATTAAGTCGTGGGAGAGGGCAAGGGGGGTTAGGAATGGTCGCGTTATCGAGATCGAGAGGTAAAAATGGTAGACAGTCAATTCCTAACTGAGTTTGCTCGTAATCACCTCCGCTTCAGCGTCCAGCGCGTGATGGTTGATATCCTGGCCACATGCCTGAGTCCATTCACGTCTCAAGGTCTGGAACTCGCCATAAGAGATGGCTGGAGCGCGGTCGACTTCCTCTCAGGTCTGTCCCCCGATGAGATCAAAGAGGTCCTGGGGAGCATCCCCTCGGTGAGGTCCGCCCAGGGCTATTTCACAAATCCCTCGGCGCTGAAGGAGATCTCGCCCCTCATCACTCCCCAGAGCATAATTTCCGAGTTCAGCGAGAGGTTCCCCCAGCAAAGAGAAGCGCTCCAGGCCCACCCCCAATGGCTGACGGGGGAGATCTCCAAGGCGAAGGCCTTGCTTAGCTTGCTCGGTTGACAAAACCCCAGCGATAAACTAAATTTAGTAGAGAAGCGGGGAAGCCAACCCAGGAGAAGGGTTGACGCTCCCCGCTTTGCTTATGGAGGCCGAAATGGCTGTGTGGGTAAAGGTAGCTGAAGGCACAAGTTTTGACGACTTGCACTCATTGGTTGCTGACCGAGAGCTGAGGAAGGGGACAAGGGTCAAATGTGTAATGGAAACTCATCTGCCCGGCGCTGCGGCGGCATTTAATATCGCTCCCAACTGGGGATGGCCCGCACCGGAAGGCATGTCTGTGGTGGATATCTGGGGCGAAGGGGGCATCCTGGGCAGCACCGGGGTGGTTGAGATGGAGGCTGACCCTGCCTGGCTGCTTGCGGTTTTCGCTTTTATAAAAGCCCATTGGGTGGCAATAGCGATCGCTGCGACAGTACTGGGGCTGATCATTACAGGCATCGCAATATGGGTGCTTGGTGCTGAAGTCATTCTGGATATATTCAAGTGGGGTGCAATTTTGGTGGTTGCGGTTTCTGGAGTTTACCTGGTTGGCAGTTTTGTGGGGGGTAAGAGGAGTGGAGGATAACACCCCGGGGAATAAGGGTCTGCAGGCGCTAGCAGTAGTCGGCCTCTTTGGAGGTGGCGGATACCTTCTCTACCGTGTTCTGAGGAAAGAGGAGGAGGAACCACCGCCGCCGCCGCCGCCACCGCCTCCCGTCGCGGATTTAGAGAACGTAATGGCAACATTCTTCTGAGGAGGGAACCATGGAATGCGAGTTCTCCGACCTGAAAATAACGCTGCTGCAGCCAGAAGGCATCAAACCTGGAGGAGAAGGCAACCCATTCCTAAAGACTCCGGGGGATGACTGGGGGGCAAAGATATCCGTTACACACCGAGGAGGAGCGGTAGACATTGACTTCGGTGTCTGTGCCCACCTTGGCGAGACCTATCTCTGGGCTGCAAGTAGTGGAATCAGCATACCAGAGCATGATGTAGCTACGCCGGTGCTCTGGACAGTGTCCAGCATTTGGAGCCATGCCGGGCATCCCGAGGGAAGGCTCATCAGTGCCCAGGTATGCATTACTCCAAACGGGAACTTGGCTCTACTTGTCAGCCCAGATGCTCCAGTAACAACCCCCAAGATGGATAGCCACCTGGCAGATGTTGGCGCCCTGTTGGAAAGAACTTACCCTGATGTCTTCGAGACAGGCTTCACAACGGCAAAATTCTCGGGAATCATTGGAGTATTTAACTAGGCGGAAGCAAAATGGTCTTAGAAAAAGCAGATGGGGCTGCCTGGGGTGCTGCCATTAGTTTCTACCATAAAGGCGGGGCAGTCATAGTCGACGTTGGTATGTGCGCTCACCTTGGTGAGACATACCGGTGGTGTACGATAAAAAACCACCCGATACCCCTGCATGATGTCGCCACTCAGATATCCGTGCCTGTTTCGGGGATCTGGAGTCCTGCTGGAATACCGCCGGGACGAGACATCAGCGCCCAGGTTTGTGTTGCGCCAGCAGGGATATTACCCTCAAACAACGAAGAAACCCCTAAGATGGATAGTCATTTGAATGATGTCAATGCCATCTTGGAAAGAACATACGGATCTGTTTATAGGACAGAAGGACTGGCAGCAAAGGTGACCATCACGGTAACCAACAAAAACGCTCCCCCCAATGCCGCCTACTGGTGCGGGCTCACTGACAGGACGATTCTCTCATCCCCGTTCACACCGATAACCCAGAATTTCGTGTGGACAATTTTCGAGGACGAGCTAACCGTTTTCATGTGCTTCGATGCTGGCTACAGTCTAATCGATACCCCCAACTCAAGTCAGTTTTTAGGATGGGGCCCCTTCATAGATGGAAAGTTCTACACCTGGGACTTCGCTACAGGCCAGCTAGAGGGCCCGTTCGACGAAGAGCCTCCTCCCCCGCCGCCACCACCGGAAGGGCTCCAGCTCGTTGCCGGCTGGAATAACGTGGCTTATACGGGGCCTTCCCAGGCGATCGAGAGCGCGGTGGCCTCCATAATGCCTTATCTCGTTCAGATCTCAGTTTATCGACAGGGCGTATACTACGACTACTACCCTGCCGATCCCGCAGGAAGCACCCTCTCCTATCTCAACAACGGCGAGGCCTGTTGGGTTAAGGTAACCCAGGACTGCTTCTGGAGCTGGTAATAGCCTGCAGGAGGTGCAAGAAGGTAAAGATTCCCCATGTAAAGGAGGGCAGCGTGGTTACAGAAGTTAAAATGAGAGGACTGGGCATACCAAGAACGGACGTTGAAAGACTCATGGAGCACCGCGGGATCAGCGCGGGAGAGGCAGAGGAGCTGCTGCGAGTCAATCCTGCGGAAGCGCTCTTGCCCCAGCGGGGCACCGGTTTGCTGCTGGGTACTGCCGCAGAGGTACACTCTCCCTTCCCCACCTCGCTCAGGGTAGAGGGAACAAACCACCACCAGGTCGATGTGGCCCTGGGTGGAATCATAAGGGCCATCAAGTTGTGGAAGAATGTGGGGGCTGACGGCACCCGCGATGTCATGGCTGCCTATGGCACAGGGACCACCTTCGATACCTTCGTCATGGAGTTCGGGGAGGTAGCCATTGACC
>DAOUOW010000027.1 GCA_030626475.1 Chloroflexota bacterium
AGGGATCACCGATTTCAATAATTAGTGCTATTTCTATGGGTGTGACAGGAATTGCACAAAAGCTTATTTTGTTGAGTGAGGGAACAAAACCACTGTCGTTCGCGGTCCAACAAGAATCCAGCTTGTGCAACGCGAGGGTCATGAGCGCCATGAACCTCGAAAACCGCTGCGAGTAGCTGGATCATCAAACTATCCTTCACCTCCCCAAATTCGCCTGGCTGAGCTATCTCGCATAGGGGTAATTTTTGATATAATTGTAAGCAGTACTCTTGCTCACGCCAAGTATCTTCGCGATCCGCCCAAGGGTTAGACCGCTCCGGTCAAGCTCCCTTGCCTTCTCGATCCGCTCCTGAAGGGTCATCTTTTTCGGCGGTTTCGTTGCCGGGGTTTCTCCGCCAGCGGCAAAGACATGGCTTAGTTTGTTGCTCCAAAAGCTTGGTAGCGAGTTCTCAAGTAGCCCCATGAAGTCAGCATCGGGTGAATAGACATAGCTCCACCTTAGCTTGTCGCCTTTTACCGTATCAAGGGCTGCCTTCGCCTGGGTTGCAATCTTGCTTAATTCAGGCCTATCGAATTCAAGCTGCAAGATGCCCAAACTTTTGAACACCACTACATTAGCGGAGCTGGCGATGTTCTTGTCTATTTGCCTCGCCTCCGGGGACACGAAGATTATCGTCTGGCCCCTCTGACGGCTGAGATTCAGAATCTGAGACATCTCCCTGCTGGCACTTTTTAGGCTCTCCCTAGAATGAAACCGCAAATAGGATTCATCCAGAACCACGATGGACTTCTGTGGAATCTCCTCCAAGCTCTGGGCTATCCCTATCCAATCAGGCAGGAGCTTTCGGGCTTCGGCAGGCGCTCCTAAGACATAGGGGGTAAGCTGATACCTGAACAGCTCCAAAAGCCTGTAACCCAAGGCAGACTTGCCACTCCCCCTCTTGCCCAGGATAAGCACTACAGAGGGGTGGATGATGACATCCCGCCATCTGCTGTCCTCTTCTATCTCTAGCGGTGGTTTCAAGGATGTGGAAATCTCTGGTTGAGAAAGTCGTGGCAGCGAAAACGGCTCTACGGGTTGTGCCGTATCGGTAGATTCTAGCTTGAGTGGCTGCAATGCTGCCCTTATTTGGGCAAGCCTTTTCTCCCTCTCCCTTTCATGGCGCTCACGCTCCACAGCCAACGTGTAAGCTGTCATCATATCCTCTAGGCTGAAACCAAGGGCTCTTTCACCAAAAGGCCCCAGAACGGTGCACCAAGCAAGTTTTGAGCCTTCTAACCCAGCGGCACAACCTATTAGACACCAGGGAACAGCCCCCCGAAGAAACTCGCCGAAGCTCATTTGCTGATCATTGTTCATCTCTGTAGCCATTTCAGTCCCCTCCTATGCAATAAGTATATGCGTTCGACTCCGTTCAACTAGCTTTAGAATTGAACAGTTGCCCGTGCAAGAGTGTTCAATTGAACAGTCACGTTGAACGCTTGGTGAACATGACTGCATTCGCTCCAATAGGAACGCCCCGGAACCTGCGAGTTCTCAGGCCCATGTTTCCTTGGTCTCCCTCTCCTTGGCTTTGAATTCGCATTCATTCTCTTGCTACTGGGGCAGGCACTTCCATGTTTGCGGAAAATTTTTTGAGCGTGTGGACGGGGCTTCCGCCTGCCTTGATTTTCAAGTTATCCACAGGGCTACATCGCTGGTGCGCGGCTTGAAGGTCATACTGCGCCATGTTCACATAGTTTCGAACCATATCGAGGCTCTCATGGCCCAGTATTCGCTGCAGCGAGAATACATCCCCACCATTCCTAAGATAGCTAATGGCAAAAGTGTGCCTGAAGGTATGGGGAGAACATCTAACCCCGTCTATCCCTGCTTTCATTCCGTACTTCTTGATAATGGTTTCAATGCGGTTTGCCGTTAGGGACTCGCCAGCTTTCGTAAGGAAAAGATGATCTAGTAGCTGGTCTACAGGGCTGGGTCGGTATCGGGTCACATACTTTGCTATCGCCCTCTGAGCTGTTACTCCGATTGGCACGACCCGCTCTTTAGCTCCTTTCCCGTAGACCTTCAGAGATCGCTGATTTACGTTAGCGTCCTTCAGCTCTATTTTGGCGAGCTCAGTCACCCGGAGGCCGGTATCCAGAAGGGTGAGGATGATCGTCCAGTCTCTAAAGCCTGTTGCTGAGCGGGTATCTATTGTGCTGAGAAGGGTCTTTATCTGGTCGTCTGTAAACGGGAGAATCACCTTCTTGGGCGGCTTCGGAATCTTGATCCTGTCGAAGGGGTTGGTCTCGACGATCTCCTCAGAGACCAGCCAGCTCCAGAAAGCCCTTATTGCCCGCAAGTAACAGTTTATGGTATGGCCGGTTAGTCCCTTTTGCTGGGGTCTTGTATAGAGGTGATCCCTATATGCCTTCGTTCTCTGCAGATGGAGTATGAAAAGCTTTAGCTCATGAACCCCTATCTGGGCAACATCTGTGGGGAGCCCGTCTTCCTTAAGAAACCTTTCAAGAATAGTGATGGCGGTAGTGTAGATCTCGATGGTCTTTGGGCTCTTCCCCTCAATTTTGCATTGAAACCGATAGCTCTGAATCAGGTTTCCTAAACTAGTGAAGCTATCTGTCAAAAGCATCAGGGCACCTCTATTCCTTGATTGGCATACTCTTGTTTTTTGCTTTGTGGTGGACCTTCCACCCATCTTTCGAAGCGACAAATACGAAGTTCCTTGCTCTGAATTGATAGAACCACGGCCGCGGCCTGAGGATGCGGCTTACTAGGCTAGTCCCCGAAGCGGCTATGTTCGTTCGTTCTGGGCTTGGCATTTATTGAGTGCTCCTCTATACTGCAATATACAACAGCTTCTAGCACAAAAAAACAGCTTTTTAGCAAATCGCCAAAATGTCCATAAATGAGGTAGTGGAATGGGAACCAGGGTTCCACAGCAGTTAGTGGTGGGAGCAGCCAGACAATGGCTTTTGAGACACTATATGGAGAATGAGGATTTTGCCAGGGAAAGGCAGGCAATCCGGGATCAATACCGTGTTACATTGCGAACGGTGTTGGCTCATGCGGCCGAAGCACTTGAACAGCGTGAGAGTGCTGAAAAATCCCGAGAAGACATGAAAAGGTATGCTCAAGACTTCCCCGAGTTGAAGGAATATGTTAAAGGGTTAATCAGCCTGTGTTCGCGATGGAACTTCGACTACCCCTGGGCACCAAATCTTTTGCTGTGGGAAGACCTATACGAGACATTTGGAAAGACCGCAGAGATGGATATAGCCATTGCCAGTTCACTTTTCAGTGCTATGACCGGGCTACCACCCTCAATCGTGATAGAGATACCCACATTTGCAGTCTACGCAGGCAAAAGGCAGCAAGTTCATAAGATAATAGACGCCATTCTCGACGATCTCCCGCAAGTACCGGGCTGTAGCGACATTCCCCACGGGCTTCCCGTTCATACCAAGTGGCTCTATGCAAACAGGGCACTCAATATGAAACCTGAGGACATATATAAGGACCCGAAGCTCAATCCCCGTATTGGTGGTATCCCTACAGCAGATGTGCCCCAGATAAAGCGTGTGATACAAAAGCTAAACCCTCTTTTAGAGGGCCCACCTCGTTCCACCGGTAGACCAAGAAAGCGCTGAGTCCATTTCAGTCGGTGCTGCACCACAGTTGCCTCATGATCGCCTTCTTTTCTCGCCCCGTAACTCCAGATTGTCCGCCGGGCTGAATTTTCTATGGCAGGCTTTCACATCCGCTTCTGCTAGGTTGATATAGATCCTCACTGTCTCAAGGGAGCTATGCCCCAATATCCTCTGCAGCGAGAAGACATCGCCGCCGTTTCTGAGGTAGGAAATGGCAAAGGTATGTCGGAAGGTATGCGGGGAGCACCTGACACCCCCTATCCCGGCCTTTCTGCCGTAGTTCTCGATAATGGTCTCCAGGCGGTTCACGGTTAGAGGCTCACCACTTCTGGTCAAGAACAGAGTTCTACAAAGGGGATTGGCAGGCTCTGGGCGATATCTCTGGAGATACTTCCATATCGCCCGTTGAACTCTCGCCCCAATGGGGACCATCCTCTCTTTTGCCCCCTTGCCGTAGACCTTAATGATGCCATCGTCAAGATTGACATCATCCAGCCTCAAATTGACAAGCTCGCTTGCCCTGAGCCCGGTGTCTAAGAGCATGAGGATCATCACCCAATCCCTGAAGCCAGTGGCGGTTCGGGTGTCTATCACTGCGAGGAGAGCCTGTATTTGAGACTCGGAGAAGGTAGGGATCACCTTCTTTGGAGGCTTAGGGACTCTCACTTTGGCGAAGGGGTTCGACAGGATAATCTCCTCCTGGACAAGCCATGACCAGAATGCCCTGATCGCTCTGAGGTAGCAGTTTATGGTATGCCCACTTAGCCCATTGGGCTGAGGCTTGGTAAATGGGTGCTTCCTGTAGCTCTTCGCTCCTTGAAGATATAGGATGAAACGCCTCAGCTCCTGAACTCCAATTTGGGTAACATCAGTAGGGAGCCCGTCTTGGTTAAGGAAATTCTCAAAGACGCTGAGGGCAGTGGTGTAAATATTGATAGTCTTAGGGCTCTTGCCCTCTGTCCTGGCGTAGAGTCTGTAACCCTGAATTATGCTGGCCAGCTCGGTAGATGATGTTCTCAGTGTGGTTGCCATCTTGTCCCCCTTTTTGCCGAAGCAGTTGGTCTTTCAGCAAAAATCCCTGGTGTTTTGCCCAGGGATCGGGGGATAAGACAGCTTTGAGTTAGCTATGGTCTGGCGTCCCTGGAGGGATTCGAACCCACGACCCACTGCTTAGAAGGCAGTTGCTCTATCCACTGAGCTACAGGGACCCCCTTGCATCTGTGTGCTTTATTTTAACACCACCTCAGCGCTCTCGCAAGTGAAGTTAGTCGTGTGCGTGGTCGCCATCTCAGCTTGCCTTGCGCGGAGAAAAATGCTGACAATTTGTAGTGCTTATGTTAATATTATCTGGAGGGATCAAGAAAGGAGTTCAAATATCTTAAGGTGGGGGTGTGAGATGAGACCAAGACGATTGCTCGCGATAATACTTTCTCTGGGCATCTTTCTAATCGTGCTCCGCCTGCGCCGCAGTCGCGCTAGACAACAAGAGACTAGAGAATGAAGGCCAAAGCATTTTTGGCAGCCCCTCTATTGACTTTCCCTGCCATCGGCGTCAAATTTTCTTTGCTGAGGCAAACAATCCTTAAAATGAAAAAACACATGGTTCATCGTGAACTGATGATTACAGGGGGTGGTGTTTAAAATGTGGCTTCAGGTGCGCTTATACCTTTTGCTGGGTTTACTGCTGGCGATTATCTATGGCGTGATCGTGGGGGTGGCCAGTGCCATAGGGGCCGGTAGTTTCCTCATCTATGCGATTATTGCGATCTTTTTCGTCCTCCTCCAGTATCTCATGGGCCCCTCTATGGTCAAGTGGACGATGAGGGTGAAATGGGTCTCGGAGCGAGAGCAACCCCAGTTGCATAGCATGGTCGCAGAACTGGCCAAGGCTGCCGGCATACGCAAGCCCAAAGTGGGCCTTTCCATGATCCCCATTCCCAATGCCTTTGCCTTTGGTAGAACTCAACGGGACGCCAAGGTCTGTGTCACCGAGACCCTGCTCAAATCGTTGAGCAGTGATGAGTTGAGAGCTGTCATGGGGCATGAGATCTGCCACATCAAGCATCGGGACATGATGATAATGACCATCCTCAGCGTCTTCCCCTTGATCATCTACTTCATAGCTATCTCGCTGCTGTTCTCTGGGTTTGGTGGCCGGGGGCGAGGGGGGAGCCCCATAGCGCTCATCGGGATCGGCTTGTTCCTTCTCTATTTCCTGGTCTCTCTCCTTGTGCTCTACGGCTCCCGCATCCGGGAGTATTCTGCCGACCTGGGGAGTGTAAAGCTGGGAAATCGACCTCGTCATCTTGCTACCGCCCTTTACAAGCTCGCCATTGGCAACGCCAGGGTTCCCAAGGAATCCATGCAAAGGGTGCAGGGGCTCAAGGCCTTCTTCGTCAATGACCCATCGCGGGCGATGAGGGAGGTTAGCGACCTGAAAGAGGTTGACCTCGATATGAGCGGCACCATCGACTATGGGGAGCTGATGGCGCTTCAGTCTAAGAAGGTTCGGCTCACAACCGGGGATAAGATCATGGAGGTGATGAGCACCCACCCCAACATGCTGAAGCGCATCAAGCACCTCTCATCCCTGATTTAGGCGGATGACCGGCAGATAGTGAGAACCAGGGATTGGAAATGAAACCCAGGAGATTCCCTGCAATCATGCTTTTGGGCATCTTGCTATTGTTGTGTTTTGCCTGTGGTGGCGGAGAAGAGGAAGCAACACCTACGCCGACGCCAACAGCAGGGTATCTTACCTATACCGACGAGGCCAATGGCTTCTCTATTTGGTATCCGGAAGACTGGGATCGCGACGAATCAGCGGAGGGTACAACTTTATTCAGGTCCCCAAGGTCGTTTCCTTGCGGTGGCTCAGCCCCTGATGAGTTTCATCCATACGTGTGCGTGTACTACTGGCAATACCCCTCCAAGGTAGACTTACAACAGGAATTCGACTTGCTCAAACAAGAGTCGGAGCAGTGGCGAGGATACACTCACATTTCCACTGAGGAGATGACGGTCAACGGAGTGCCAGCCATCAAGCATGTCTTTACCTATCGCCTGGAGGTGACGTCACACACATTCAAGCGGGCCTACGTAGTCTTAGCCAACGAACGCACTCTCTATATTATTGAATGTTTCTGCCAGGAGTGCGCTTGGGACTGGGAAGGGTGCTGGCCGAACTTCGACACCATAATCCATAGCTTCCAAATCCTGGACTCTCTGGGTTAGGTGATTACGTTGGGGGCTCTCATGGCCTCCCCATTGTTTAGGTGAAACAGGTATTTTGCTACGCATAAATGTCGTTTTGTAAAGCCCTGAGCGAAGCCTCGGGGCTTTCTATTTGACAGGAGCTGAAGCATGTCATCGGAGAGGGAAAAGCGAGGTTTTTTCTACGGCTGGGTAATAGTGATGGCTGCTTGGCTGGCGATGTTTGTTGGTGCCGCAGCCAGCACTTCCTTCGCTATATTCGCTCCCTCGCTGGAAGACGAATTTGGCTGGACCAGAGGCGCGCTTTCTCTGGGCTTCACCCTGAACGTGATTCTGGCGTCAATATTCGGACTGGTGGCAGGCATATTAGTTGACCGAATAGGACCTAAAAGGACGGTGCTAATAGGTGCTGTCATAGGGAGTCTGGGTATCACCTTGTTAAGCCAAGTAAATCAGATCTGGCATTTCTACATCTTCTACGGCGTCATTGCCTCGACGGGGCTAGCTTTGTCCTATTGGCTTCCTACAGTAGCTACTGTCAGGAGATGGTTTATGCGCAGAGCAGCCCTGGCGCTATCTATAGCGCTCACGGGTTCGGGGTTGGGAATTGTGCTTCTATTGCCGGGGATCAACCTGATGATAGATGCTTTCGGCTGGCGCACCAGCTACTTTGGCCTTGGGCTCATCACGCTTGCAGGCCTGATCATTGCCGGCATGCTGTTGAAAAAAGACCCTGAGTCAGCGGGAACCTACCCTGATGGCATTGAGCCTGATCCTGCCGAAGTGGCTGCCAGAGCTGACTTTAGCGCCCGCACGGAGCAATGGTCAACGAGGGAGGCTCTGAAGACCAGCAGCTGGTGGTTTCTCGTCGGGGCCCAGTTGTATGACATAGCGTTAATAGGGATCCTCGCCCACATCATTTTCTGGGCTGAAGACATGGATATAAGCCGGAATACTGCGGTGAGCATCCTCAGCCTTTATGTGCTAGCAGCGGTGTTTGGCAGGCTTTTTGCTGGCTACTTCTCCGATTGGTACATGGCGCGGTTCAAAATTTCACGCAAGCCAATCCTTTATTTTTGCACCATTGGCGTAGGCCTGGGATGCTTTTTTGCCATCGGAGTTGGCAGTGCAACATCCCTTCTCTTGGTCTGCCTATTGATCGGTTTTTGCTACGGAACCGGCCTCACGGTGTTCCCCACATACCTGGGCGACCTCTTTGGGGTAATGAATATGCCCACACTATTTGGCGTTATGGGGTTGGCCGTAGGCGGATTATTTGCCTCCATCGGTCCCGTGCTCTACGGATTCATCCACGACGCCACTGAGAGCTACGATGTGGCCTTCATCATCGCCGGGATACTTTGCCTCGTCTCAGCGGTATCCCTACTCCTGATCAAGGTGCCGGTGAAGAAAAAAGCACTGCCCCCCTCGTAGCCTCCCCTCTTCAACAGGCCGCTACAAGGGGGGCAAGATAGCTGCTCGCCCGACCCCAGGGCTCAGTCCCGAACTCAACCTCTAACGGAATTCTACTTTAATCATGTGGGCGGAGCATGAGATGCAGGGGTCATAAGACCTGACCAGCATCTCCAGCAGCAGCTTTATCTCACTCTCAGGCCGGTTCAGGATTTGGGGCACCAAGGCTTCAAAATCCCTTTGAATGCTGTTGTGATTTTGATTGGTGGGTATGACGCAGTTGGCTTCCTTAAGGATGCCGTGCTCATCAAAGGTATAATCGTGGAACAGGATGCCGCGAGGCGCCTCTACTGCCCCTATGCCCCTTCCTGCCTTGACCGGGACATCGGGCTTCTCTTCCTTGAGGCCGCGAGCCAGGAGCTGGTCGATGATGTCGATGGCGTGCTCGGTGACATAGATGGCCTCCACAACCTGGGCCACGTTGTTCATGTAGGGGTTGTGGCAGATTGGCTTGAGCCCCATTGCCTCGGCTGCCTCCTTCGCCCGCGGGGAAAGCTGCTCATGGTTGTTGTTGAAGCGGGCCAGCGCCCCCACGGCATAGGAATCTCGATTGTGCTTGGTGTACTTGGCGGTGGAGTGGGGGACGCAGAACTCGTTGGTCATCTCCAGGTAATTGGCTACCGGGGTAGTGCCGGTATCAGTGGAGGATATATCCCCTGAGATGAAGGCATACTCGTTGGGGTCCTTTAAGGCGATAAACTCTGTCTCTCGCTCGAACTGAGGAATCTTGAGTGTCTTGAAGAGCTCTACCGTGGCCTGGTGGTCATTCATGGCATCCTTTAGCCGCTGTTGAATCGCCGTCAGTGCCTCGGGCGTGGGTAGCTTGGCGAAGCCACCAACCATCGGCTGGATGGGATGGGTCTTCCTGCCACAGACTATGTCGGCCAGGTCGTTAGCCAGCTTCTTCAGCCGCAGCGCCATTAGCACCACATCCTTGTGGGTCTCCACCAGGGGGAAAACGCTACCCACTCCCAAAAGGTCGGGGGCGGTCAGGAAGAAGTAGTGGAGCACATGGCTCTGAAGGGTCTCGGCATCGTAAAGCAGCTTCCTCAGCAGCAATGTTTGTTCCGAGGGCACGATACCAAAGGCGTTCTCGCAGGCCTGAATGGAGCATGTGGAGTGGGCCAGGGAGCAGATGCCGCAGATTCGGGGAGAGATAATGATCACATCGTCATATCTCCTCCCCCGAAGCATGGCCTCGAAGAAGCGGGGCGATTCAACGACCTCCCACTTCAATTCCTCGATATTGCCATTCTTGGCACTGAGGATGATATTGCCATGCCCCTCAACCCTGGTAACGTGATGGACGTTGATGTCTATCTCTTTCGCTTTGCCGCCTCCGAATAGCCGACGTATAATGCTCATTTAGCCACCTCCGAATAGCCAAGGAACATCCTGAATTTGGCAATAATCTCCTCAGGGGTCAGGTTGTACTTTGCCAGGATTTCCTTTTCCGAATCTGTGTTGGGATCATCCACCAGGCCGCGGCAACCCCAGCAGATGCGGCCATTGGTGACACAGAGGGCGTTGCAGCCAGCCCTGGTCACCGGACCGACGCAGGTTTCCCCCTTCTCGAAGACGCAGATGTTACCCGCCATCTTGCACTCGACGCAGACGGGGTAGTTTGGTATTTCCGGCTTCTTGCCCGCGAGGAGTGCCTTTACCACCTTGACGAACTCCGACTGGGTCATGGGGCACCCCTGAACGTAGTACTCCACGGGGACCACAGCATCTACCGGGCGGGCGGGAATGGTGTCATAGTAATGGGCGGATTCCCCATAAACAATCCGCAGCACTTCCTCCATGGGGTAGAAATTCTTGAGGCAGTTGACCCCGCCAATGCAGGCGCAGGCACCTATGGCCACCAATATTTTGGCCCGCTCCCTTATCTCCTTTATCCTGGCGACGTCCCTCTCGGTGGTGATGGCGCCATCGATGAAGGCGATGTCATAGTCATCGCTCCTTTCTGTCATCGCTTCCCTGAAATTGACGATATCAGCGGCGCTGAGGATGTCCAGAAGCTCCTGCTCGAAATTGATCACCTCCAGTTGAC
This sequence comes from Chloroflexota bacterium, assembly GCA_030626475.1. Lineage (GTDB taxonomy): Bacteria > Chloroflexota > Dehalococcoidia > E44-bin15 > E44-bin15 > JADFVG01. The sequence continues at coordinate 10,391 of DAOUOW010000027.1, forward strand.
AGCCCTCGCAACCGGTGAAATCGAAGAATGCTAACCTGGGCTTCATCAGATTGCCTCCTCAAGATTCTTTAGCTCGGAGTAGGTGAACACTGGCCCCTCCTGACAGACATACACATTATTGATCTGGCAGTGCCCGCATTTACCCACACCGCACTTCATCCTCCGCTCCAATGAGAGCAAGAGCTGGTCATCAGGGATGCCCTTATTCCTGCATTCTGCGATGACAAATCTGTACATCACCGGCGGGCCAACAATTACGGCGTAGGTCTTCTCCGGGGCTATGTCGAACAAGGGGAAAAGGGTAGTGATAACCCCTGCATTCCCCTTCCAGTTTTCATCCCCCCTATCCACCGTCTCCAGATACTCCATATCCTTACTTTGCCTCCAGAGGGCAAGCTCATCGAGGAACAATTGTTCCGCGGGAGTCCTGGCACCAAAGAGGACGATCAGCCTTCCAAAGTCGCCCCTGTTGTCGAGGACATAGTTTATCAGGGAGCGAAGAGGGACAAGGCCAATGCCGCCGGCAACAATCAGGACATCCTGCCCCTTGAGTCGGTCGAGGGGAAATCCGTTGCCAAAGGGGCCGCGAACGCCCACCGTTGCCCCTTTCTCCAGTCGATGCAGGGCATTGGTCACATTGCCCACAGTCCTGACCCCGATCTCGAAGGAGCCCTTTTTAGTCGGGGAGGATGAGATGGAGAGGGGAGCCTCCCCGATGCCAAAGACGGAGATCTCGACGAATTGCCCCGGCTTATGACCCAGCTCATCGCCATTCCTCAGCTTGAGCTCGAAAAGCCTCTCCCTCTCGGTGAGCCCCTCCGTTCTCACGAGCTCGGCCAGCATGGGCAGGTAAATGGACTCCTTTTCACTCATCTTAGCTGCCCTCCTTCAATCTGTTGTAGGCTTCTACTGGATTGGCTATCTCTGCCAGGCAGGCGCCGATGCACCGGCCACAGCCGACACAGCCTAGCTTGCCATATCTCTTTAGCATATAGTTGCCCTTGCGAAAGTAGCGGTGCCTCAGCCTGCTGGTACAATCCTCCCTGAAATTCTCCCCAGTGGCTACCTTGGCAAAGCCCTGGAGCATGCAACTATCCCACTGCCTGAAGCGCTCGCCAGCGGTGAGATTAAGCTCCAGATCATCTTGGACATCAAAGCAGACGCAGGTGGGACACACCATGGTGCAGGAGCCACAGCTTAAGCATTTGGCGGCTAGCTCTTCCCAGAGGGGGTGGTCGTAGTTCTTCTCCAGAAGTTCAGGGATCTCTTCCACCGCAGCCTTAATGGAGAGCTTATATTTGGCCAAGGCCTCCTCCTGCGCCGCCTTTCGCTGAGCCAGGTCTGCCTCAGTGGCCTCTCTGGTGCGGGCATGCTTTTTCAGCAGCTCCTCGCCCTTTTCGGAACCAATAGCCACCACATACTGCTCGCCGATGTCAGTGAGCAGGAGGTCGAAGCCCGTTTCTGTGGTGTCGGTGCCCATGCTGGGGCAAAAGGCGTTGGGGGAGGGATTTCTGCAATCGACGCCCACAATTACTGTGTTTCGCCTTCTCTCCATATAATTGGCATCGGGATTAGAATCGGAGAAGACGGCATCCATAAGTTCAATCGCCTTGATGTCATAGGGATGGACGCCGAGGATAACCCTGGGAGTGGCGTCGATGGAAGGTTCAACCTGAATCGCTCCCCCCAGGCTAAATTTGAGCAGCGTCTCTTTAGGAGGGAGGAGGTATTTCTTGGGCGGAATTAGCGTAACATCGTAATCGAGGCAAAGCTCATCATAGCTTTTTATCTTATCATAATGAAACTTCCCCTCCTTCATTTTGACTCCCACTACCTCGATTTCTGATAGCAGGCCGTTGACAAAGGAGGGGAAATCTTCTTTGGTGATAACCTCATATTTCATTCTCACCTCCCAAATTATATCGAGCTATTATCGTAGTTTTTTTCACAAATTGCAACCCCTAAAGAGGGGCAATTTCCCCTTCGTTGACGCGGAAAAGCGCTGCCTGAGCGAGAAAGCCAGGAGCAAAGCGGTCGAGATCCGTCGCTGTGATGACCACCTGCTCATAGGCGGCGGTGGACTCTAGCAGATGATTACGCCGCCCTGAGTCCAGCTCGGAGAGCACATCGTCCAGGAGAAGGATGGGGTGCTCTTCTGTTTTGGAGTGCATGAATCTGGCCTCGGCCAGCTTCAGCGAGAGGGCAACGGTGCGCTGCTGCCCTCGGGAACCGAAGACGTTCATGTCCACACCGTTGACCAGAAATTGGAGGTCATCACGATGGGGCCCCACCAATGACATCCCCTGAGCCATCTCCTTCTGTCGCAGGCCCCGTAGCATCTGCTGAAAATCTAGGCACAGGGCGTCGATGCTGTCCGTCTTTAGCCCCATGCTCGGCAGGTAAGCTATCCTCAATTCCTCTTTGCCCGCGGTGAGCTGATGGTGGATAGGCTGAACGATTTGGTCGAGATCAGCTACCATTAGCCAGCGCTGCACCATGAGATAGGAGCCGGCTTGAGCCAGCTCACGATCCCAAAAATCGAGCTGGTCTGGTTGGGAGCGGCGCTCCCCGATCAGCCTGAGAAGGCGATTTCTTTGCAGCAGGACCTTGTTATATCGCTGCCAAGCGCGCAAATATCGGGGGTCAATCTGGCAATTAGTGAGGTCGAGGTACCGGCGGCGTAGCGAGGGGGCACCGCTAACGAGTTCAATATCCTGGGAGCTGAATATCACCACGTTTAGCTGACCGACGAGGTCTATGGCGCGGCGGGGGATACCGTTTATTCGTATCCGTTTTTGAACATGAGCCGCCTCCAAGGTGAAAGGGGCCTCCTCTGCGCTGGTATGTGTCCCTCTGAGGGCAATCTCCACCTCAACCCTCCCCCTTCCCCTTTGCGCCTGGGCAAAAAGGCGCGCCACAGGGATTCCTTCACCGAGGATGGACCAGTTGAGCAGTTCCCTTTCTGTAGCCGCGCGATGAGATCTAGCTGTTGCCAGGAAGTAGATGGCCTCCAGCAGGTTGGTCTTGCCCTGAGCGTTATCGCCCACGAGCACCACCAGGTGTGGGGGCAGATCAAGCTCAAGGTGGACAAAGTTGCGGAAGTTGGTCAGGCTAAAATGGGAGATGTAGATCATCCACCTCCGGTGGGAATCTTGCAAGCTGTATTATAGCACAACCTCTCTCTTGAAAGTTGTAACTACATCGCGCATGCACAGTCATTTTGGCACGGAGATTTGCTAGACACGTAGGGGCTACACCACTGGCTTGACCGCTTGCAGCCTCCGCCAACAAATTAACACAACCACGCTTATTAGAGGTCTTGACAGCCAGCGAGCAGGGGTGTAGCATACCCACACTAGTTTATATGGGCAATCACGGTTTGTGAAGGAAAAGGGGGCTGTGATGAAATGCCCAAAGTGCCGGGTCTTTGATCCGCCTTTATTCGTAAAGAAACGCTTTGAAATCGTCCCAGCATAAAATAGACCCAGAACTGAGAATAACTGTTTGTGGTGAGAGTGTGACACCGCCTGGTGCACACGGAGACGAGCCAGCTTAAGGAGGGGGTAGTGTAAACTCGGAAATGTACGAAAGGCTAACATGTATATTGCCGTAATTGAATCATAGAGAAGGAGGCGTAGTATGAACAAGGAGGAAAGATACGATTTTGTCATCGTAGGTGCCGGCCCCAATGGCACCGCATTAGCGGCGTATCTGGCCAAGAGCGGACAGAGCGTCTGCGTGCTGGAGGAGAGGCCAGAGGGTGGCGGAGGGTGTGAGAATGCATACCCCATACCCGGGGTGCGCATCGACCCCCACACTACCTACATGTATGCCGGAGCAGCCCCCGGCTTCGACCAGCTTGAGCTGTGGAAGTACGGCTTCCGCATGAGCTGGCTTAATCCCGAAGGAACGCCGAGAGACATAGGGCGAATGAGGCAGACGGGCGTATTGACCACCGAGGGAAGGATGCCAATCACCGATAAGGACATACTGGGCTGGGCCAAGATATGCGGTGTCCTCGGCGATCCTCCGTTCACGAGAGAACTGCTGCGCGCCCTCTGCTGGTGCCCTCCGCACCCCCCTGAAGTGGAGATAACACCGGAAAATATCCCCTATATGCAGGTGTACAAGCAGTATGCGCCAGACATATGGACCGAAGAACTGCTCGACATGACCATGTTTGAGTTCATGGATGAGTACATGGAGACCGAGGCCTATAAGGTAATGATGGGCATTGTAGCCTGGTACTCGGGGGCCAGCCCTGAGTGGGAGGGGGTGGCTGTTCCCGCTCTCGCCGGGTGTCTAAACCTGATGTACGCTGGACCGAGCGTTCCTCGGGGTGGCATGCACACCTATTTCCACTCCATTATACGCTGCGCCATGGCCCATGGGGCTGTCATACGCACCTGCTGCCCCGTGGACGAGATCATTATCCGCGAGGGGAGGGCAGTAGGAGTCCGCCTCAGGGATACCGCCGCCTGGGGTGAAAAGACAATCTGGGCCGACAAAGCCGTGGTCAGCGCCATGGACGTTCAGCAGACCTTCCTCAAGCTGATCGGGCCGCAGCATCTTGATGTCTCTTTCCTGCAGCGGATAAAGGACATCAGCCTCAAGGGCTCCAGCATCTACGTCACCCACTACCTGTTCAGTGCGCCGACTCGGTATCGCCCCAAGTTCGCAATCGAGGGCGAGCCGGTGCGTATGGCGGGTGGGCTCTACCCCTGCGACTCTCGGGAGCTCTATTATGAGCACATAATGGATATCAATGCGCGCAAGGGTAGCCCCTCCATGCCGCCAGAGCGGGTGCCGTGGATCGCAATAACCCACGATGAAGACCCCTTTCGCTGCACCATCCCCAACCGCTACCTTCTCACTCCGATGTACGTTATCGTTCCCCCGCCTGAGTATCACGTGGATGGTCCTGATGCGATGGCCAAGGAGAAGGATAAGTGGGACGCTTATATGCTGAAGGCCCTGAGCGCAGTGGTGGAGAATGCTGAGGACGACCTCGTCCAGATGTGGTCAAACCCCCCCTGGGAGTCTGAGCATCGCAATGTGGGGCTCATCGGCGGCGGCTGGTACAGCACCCGCCACTGCAATGACCAGCTTTGGACCAACCGTCCCCTGCCTGAGTATTCTCGATACCGCTCCCCCATCGACGGGCTTTACTTCTGCCACCAGTCATCCGGCCATCCCGGAGGGCTGGCATTGATGGCCATCCCCTACAACCTGATGCACATCCTCATTGAGGACGGTCAGGTTGAGCCTGGCGA
>DAOUOW010000052.1 GCA_030626475.1 Chloroflexota bacterium
GGAATGCGCGCCCCGAGGCTGGTGAACTTATCCGGCAACTTGAGAAACTCCACCACCTCCCGAAGCTCCTCTTTGGACTCCTCCACACCAGCAACATCATCGAAGGTGACGGTGGGATTGATGCTGGAAAATAAACGAGCCCTGCTCCGGCCAAAGTTCATCGCCTGAGAACTGCTGCCTCGCGCCTGGCGAAAGAGGAACCAAAGCAGAAACCCGAAGAATAGCAGGGGCAGAAAGTTGAGCAATATACCCCAATTAAAGCCGCCGGAGGAAATCTGCTCGATGTCGACTTGTTTCCAAGTGTCGGGGGCGATCCCATACGCTTTAAAAGTATCATGGATGCCCACATCGGCGTCTATGGTGGACTTCACCTTCTCCTCGTTAACCAGATAGGCGGTCACCGATTCGCCACGAACTTCGAGCTTCGTGATAACCCCCTCGTCCACCATAGCCATTAGGGCACTCTCAGTAACCCTCTCCGTGCCTGGAGAGGAAGGGAAAAAGGCGAAGAAGATCGCTACTAAGGCGGCGACAACCACCAGATAAATAATGCCGCGACGCAAAAATTTGGAACTCATTCCACCACCCCATGCGAGGAGAATACCCCGCGATACCTCCTAATAGTTGCTCTTCTTCCGCTAAATCTACTTTATCCTAATATTATAGCAGAAAGTAGTAAAAAGTTAAATATCGGCATATGTCAAGGGCTCTTCTTGCCTCGCAGGGCAAAGTGGATTATACTGAAGACGGGATTGGGTCCCAGGCGATCCAAGATGGGTCTTGATAGCGCTTACCGCAAGGCAATAGAGGAGATGCAGGGGATCAACCCCTATGTTGTGGCTGCCAAGAGCGGGGCCAACTTCGAGGAGGGGAAATTCACTATACCCTTCTTCCATCGCTCCTTTTTAGTCCATCACCCAGAGATAAAGTTAGAAGAGGTTGGCAGCGATGCTCCTCCCCCGCTGTTCATTCAAGTACTGCTCCTGCACTATCTGCTTCACGCTGATGGCACCCCTATCTCAGGTATGTGGATCGCCTATCGCCATCTTCCTGGAGCCTTCCTCTTCGAGCGAAGGTTCACCAGTTGGGCCTTAGACCCCTTGGTCAAAGCCTTTGGAAACGATGCTCAGGGTTTGCGTCAGGCAGCCCTCGCTCTGGGGGGCAGCCCCATGAGTCGCACCGGTGATGCCGCCTTCAGGTTTCTGGCCCTGCCCAAAATCCCTTTGGGCTGCATCCTCTATTTAGGTGATGAGGAGGTGCCGTCGTCCATTAATATGCTCTTTGATGCCGCTGCCCCTCACTACCTGCCTACCGAAGACCTTTCCTATCTCGGCATCTACCTTAGCCAGGCACTGGGGGGCTCGCTTGAGAGCAAAAGCAGATAACAAATTGACTCCCAAGGCGGGAACTGCTATCTTATGCACTGTATAATGCTTGAAACAAGGAGGTGAAACCTATGTGTCTCTTATGTGAGCGATATAGTGGCGGCTATGAGAGGTGGTACCTCAACCCCGCAAACTATGCAAGACGGCTGTACAAGATCAGGAAGGGGGAGGCTGAGGAACTGGGGGCGGAGGCTAATCCTCAGTTAGCTGGGGGAATGGGTATCCTGGGTAAGGAGTTCCTCGAGGCCGAAGAGAGGGGCGACATCGAGACTGTGAAGAGGCTGGCGCAGGAGGCGGAGGCAAGCGCCCTGGGCGTTCACTTTGGGCAGGTTATCACCCTCGATGAGGCGCTCAAGATTCTAGACATCATGTATCCTATCGCCTTGATGAGCTGTGCCTGCCGCCGCTCGATGTATGGCACCCCGGACCATGAGAACTTCTTCTGCATTGGCATGGGCCCTGGGATGTATAAGTGGGAGCGCTGGCCCGATACCTATCGCGGCGGGGTCCAGTACCTCACCCCTGATGAGGCGAAAGAAGTCGTGGCCAAGATGGACAAGAAGGGTCTGGTGCACACCGTCTACACCTTCGGCACGCCTTATCTCGGTGGTCTGTGCCACTGCGACTACCCTGATTGCGCCGGCCTCCGAATGCGGCTGGAGCATGGGGTCAACATCTTCTGGAAGGGGCACTGCGTGGCCCGGGTCGACCCTGAGCTTTGCAACGGCTGTGGGCAATGTGTGGTGCGGTGCCAATTCAAAGCATTAAACTTTTCTCCGACCAGGAACAGGGCATTTATAGATCAGTCGCAGTGCTTTGGCTGTGGCCTGTGCGCCACAGAGTGTCCACAGGATGCTATAACCCTGGTGGAAAAGGCTAACCTTCCTGCTTTGGCCAGTGCATGGTAGAAACCAATAGAAAGGGATGAGCAATGCTTGCCACTATCACCGTAAAAGACGAAAAATGTAATAACCCGCTTTCCTGCCGCAAGTGCTTGCTGGTTTGTCCCATGGGTGTTCTGGGGCTGGGCACCAATGTTGGGACACGGAAATTCAAGGAAACAGAGCCTGAGCATTTCATAGTTCGAGGGGTTCGTATTGATAAGTGCACTGGCTGTATGGAATGTGTTGAGATCTGCCCTGGAAATGCCATCCAGGTAAGCTTCTAGCGGAGGTATATAGCAATGAGCATGGGTTGGAAATTCGGCAAGCCACTAAAAGAAAAAGTGATGTCCCTGGAGGAGCCAGGGAAGTTCCTCCCCTTTGACGCTGATCGCGGCCTAGTTGATGAGGTCATGGCCAAGTTCGATATCAAATCGGTGGTGGAAAGCGTGAAGGGCAAAGATGAAAATGCTGTCCGAGAGGCCATGGAGAGGCTGGGACGAGAGGTGATGAAGCTCACCATTGAGCTGGCTGACAGCAAGTATCTCGACCGTACCGGGGAGATGGTGGAGAAGGTAGCCAAGCAGACGGGTATATCCTTCTCCCATCGCCTGGAGCGCTATGTCGAACTCGCTCTTCTAGCTTCGAGGCCCACCGATCGCTGGAACATCGCCAAGGCCACCACCAAGGAGCTGGTGCTCCAGGTCTCGGCCTGCTCGGTGCAAAAGGCATTAGAAGAGGCTGGCATAAGGGGGCTTCCCTGTAAGGGGCTCTGCCTTGCCAGCTTTGAGACTGCTGCTGAGAAGACGGGAGATAGGATAAAGACGGAAATGTCAAAGACGCTGCCCCAAGATGGTGTGTGTGAGTTCCATATCTCGGTATAGGGGTGAAGGCAGGTGATCATCGGTTTACCCCCCCAGACTAGGTTTGGCTGCAACCAACCACGATGCAACTGGTTTGGGAGGTCAAGGAGCTTCAGGACCCACTGGCCCCAGCTTGAGGAGTTCCTTGAGGAGTGGTACGACCGCAGTGCTGAGACCTGCAATGTGTTCGAAAACATCAGCGAGGTGGATAAATATTGCGTCACCTGCACTGTGTGCCGCCACTTCGATACCTGCGGCTCGACCGACCCGAAAGGTCCCAGCATCCTCGCCTTGCTCAAGATTACCTATAAACACGATAGCTTGCCCTAGCCATAAATCATTTGACAGCGCAAACTGATGTCTCCTAAAATAGCTTAAAGAATGAACAGGCAGAATCTGAGCCTAGCGGAGGCAGCGACCCAGTTCCTTGCTGCTCTCCCCCCTGAGGAGAGGAAGAAGAATCAGCAGGAGCTAAACAAGTTTGTTCGCTGGTATGGTATGGAGCGCTCCTTAAGGGAGCTTGCTGCCCAGGAGGTGGCTAACTACGCCGAGAGGATGGAGGGCTCTTCGGCCAATGCTATGAAGAGAATTGAGCCAGTGCGGGCTTTCCTTTCCTATGCCAAAAAGGGAGGGCTCACCGAGACCAACCTTGCCGTTCATCTTCGGTTGAAGAAGGGGGCACCGAAGCCGGCATCTGCGCTCAAGGTTAGGGCGAGAGGGGCAGCAAGCCTGAGTCAGGAAGGGTATCGCGCGCTTGAGGAGGAGCTTTCAGTTCTAAAAAGGGAGCGCCCCAAGATCGCCGATGAGATTCGCCGCGCCGCTGCTGATAAGGACTTTCGAGAGAATTTCCCCCTGGAAGCGGCCAAACAGCGCCAGGGGTTGATTGAGGCCCAGATCAGGGAATTGGAAGAGGTCCTAAAGTCAGCGCTGGTTGCTGCTGAAGAGGTGGATACAGCAAAGGTTTCCCTGGGCTGCACGGTAGTGCTGCAGGACCTTTCCTCCACTGCGGAGTTGCGCTACACCTTGGTCGACCCCAGGGAGGCTAGCCCGGCAAAAGGCAAGATCTCTGTCGCTTCACCTATGGGACAGGCGCTGCTCAACCGGGGTGAGGGTGAGGTAGTTGAGGTGGCGGCACCAGCGGGAAAACTACGCTACCGCATACAACGGATTGAGAGCTAAGTCCCCGGTAAAAGGCGGGAACTGCTTACCTCTTTTTCCAAGGATGGCGGGCTCATGGGCACAGATTTTCCAGCTCCTGGTTAAAAATGTTGTATGCTTCGGCATCGTAGAGGCAGAAGACCACCCTTTCCAGGCCAGTGTCGCCGTTAAGATAAGCGATAGCTGTGCCGAGCATGATCTTCACGCACCTGTCCATGGGAAAGCCAAAAATCCCGGTGCTGATGGCGGGAAAGGCGATGCTTTTGAGATGGTGTTCATCGGCGAGCTTCAGGCTGTTCAGGGTAGCGTTCCTCAGTTTCTTATCCTCGTCCCCTTCACCCATCCTCGGGCCTACAGCGTGAATCACGTGTGCTGCCTTTAGATTGCCTCCAGTGGTGATTACCGCACCGCCGACAAAGGTGCCTCCAATGCGGTCACATTCCTCCTGGATTCTGGGCCCTCCCTTTCGGGCAATGGCACCGGCAACGCCACCCCCGAGCTTTAATGCTGAGTTGGCGGCATTTACGATAGCATCGGTCTCCATCTCAGTGATATCGCCCTGAACAAGCTCCAGCGTGGCATTCTTAATCTTCCTTGTCACAGCTTCCTCCCGGATTGAATTCTACCAGGGTAATGTTGCTCATTGAAGTTTGCTCTTGCAAAAAGCCTGGCACCCATTATAATAGGGCTGGCGCAGTCTTTCCATATTAGCGTGTGGAATCCTGGGGGTGATCTGGATGTCGGAAGAGGTTAACGAGGCGAGTAGAGCTGCCAGAGAGGCAACAGAACTGCTCAGGCGGCGTAAGCATCTGACCAAGAAGGACAAGGAGCGCTTGGAGGAGCTCTACGCTCGGTGGCGGGGCGCTCGGGATCACGCCTGGCAGGA
>DAOUOW010000025.1 GCA_030626475.1 Chloroflexota bacterium
CCGCTTCCCAAGCGCTGTCCGCTACCAGACCTACCGCTGTCAATCTCTTTTGGGCACTGGAGAGGATGAGGCAGGCGGCTGAAGGTATCGAAGATGTGTCCCAGATAAAGACAGCACTCCTCAAGGAGGCACAGAAAATAGAGGCCGAGAACGAAAAAGCGAACAGGAGACTGAGCAAATATGGTGCCGAGCTGATAAAGGATGGTTCCACCATACTTACCCATTGCAACACCGGTGCCCTGGCCACAGCAGGCTATGGCACGGCGCTGGGGGTAATCAAGGCAGCAACGGAGGAGGGCAAAAAAATCCACGTCTTTGTCACCGAGACCCGACCCCTGCTTCAGGGGGCGCGCCTCACCACCTGGGAGCTAGCCGGCGAAGGCATCCCCTTCACCCTGATCGCCGACACCATGAGCGGCCATTTTCTCTCCCGAGGCAGGATCGACTGCGTCATTGTCGGCGCCGACAGGATTGCTGCCAATGGCGATGTCGCCAATAAAATCGGAACCTATAATTTAGCGGTCCTGGCCATGGAAAATGGCGTTCCCTTTTACGTCGCCGCACCCTCAAGCAGCATCGACCTTTCCCTGCCATCAGGGGATGAAATCCCCATCGAGGAGAGAAGTCCCGAGGAGGTCATTCGCATTGAGGGGATACCCATCGCCCCGGTGGAGGTGAAGGTAGCAAACCCCGCCTTTGACATCACCCCTCACATCTATATAACTGCTATAATTACCGAGAAGGGCGTGGTCAGGGAGCCCTATGAGATAAGACTGAAGAAGGTTCTATCTTTATAACTTTATCAAGGCAACAAAGAATAGGGGCAAAAGATGAAAAAAGAAGCTAAGATCGGGGTCATAGGCGGCAGTGGCCTCTATGAGATAGAGGGCATGACCGAGGTGAAGAAAGTCAAAGTGAAGACGCCCTTTGGCGACCCCAGCGATGCCATCGTCATCGGAAGCCTTGAGGGGACGAGGATCGCCTTTCTCCCCCGCCACGGCAAGGGGCACCACATCAGCCCCACTGAGCTTCCGGTTCGAGCCAACATCTATGCCCTGAAGTCGCTGGGCGTGGAATGGATCATCTCCATTAGCGCCGTGGGCAGTTTGAAGGAGGAGATTCGCCCCCTCGACCTTGTCATCCCTGACCAGCTAATCGACCGCACCAAAAGCAGGGTGAATACCTTCTTTGACCGCGGGCTGGTGGCTCACGTTGCCTTCGCTGACCCCTTCTGCCCCGTCTTAAGTGACATCCTGTATCAAGCAGCTCAGGACCAAGGGGCGAGGGTGCATAAAGGAGGCACCTGTGTAGTTATGGAAGGGCCTCTCTTTTCCACCAAGGCGGAGTCCAATCTCTACCGCTCCTTGGGGGCAAGCATTATTGGGATGACTGCCCTCCCTGAGGCAAAACTGGCAAGAGAAGCAGAAATCTGCTATGCCACTGTGGCCTGTGTCACCGACTACGACTGCTGGCACGAAACCGAGGAGTCAGTATCAGTGGAGATGCTCATCAACAATCTGTTTCGCAACGCCGCTACTGCAAAAAACATCGTCCGCATCGCAGCGGGTCGCATTCCACAGCAACGGCAGTGCATCTGCGCTCAAGCTTTAAAGGACGCCATCATCACTGCCCCAAAGAAGATACCAGCACAGAGGAAGCGGGAACTTGGGCTTCTCATTAGAAAGTACATCGCATAATTCAATTTGCTATCTTAGTCCTCATCGGCGAGCTGGCCTGCTATTCTGAAAACAAGCTGCTCAACGAGGCGCTGAAGCTCCGGACTTTGGTCAACTGCTTTGAGCACGTTAACCCTTGAAGCCACAAGAGCCTTAACCAGGTCATTGTCCAATTGCAATTTGCCATCAATGACGCTGAAGAGCTCATTGACTGCCATCGCGGCAGCGCTCTGGGGAATATAGCCGTCGCCCCCGATCATGATATCCCTTTCACCCTTGCCCTAGGTTACAATAAATAGGTTAGCATCTGGTTTAACAGTGCTCTCAAGGCCCAAGTGGCTCAAATGATGATGTCCTTTCGTGCCCTTTTTGCACATTATCGCCCCTCTAGCTCCTCCCTTGGTTGACAATGACGGAAAATTTGGGTATTTTACTCCTATAGAGGCAAATTGTCAAGGGGTATGGGGTTAAATCAGGGCAGCACAGCAGAATGCCTCTCTTTGGCACGGAGTGCCGCCAATCTGTGGCGGCTTTTTAGCCCCTCAAAGCAAGCCGAAACTCGCCGTTCTAGCCGTTCACAAATCAGGGGAGAATAGATTGACGTGGTCAAGATTTGAGCTTAACGCTCTGGCGACAGCAGTGGGCAGCATGCCTCATACTGACCCCGAGGAGGCGTGCGCTTTGGTGGCTAGGTTTCTGCCTGAAATCCCAGCCTGGCCTCAACTGCCACAGCGCTCCTTCCTTGAGAACATGTATGTCCAATTCAGCGAGGGATTCCCGGGCGTAGTACTAGAAGAAGACCGAATCTATGTAGATCGCACCGAGGAAGTGGAGAAGCCCTTGGAGCAGCTTTACGCTTCCTATCTGAAAAGCGACATTGAAAAATATGCCGTGAGTTCTGACTACGCCGCCGGTTTTCATGCTTTCCTCAAGGCAGACTTGGGCTCACCTTTTGCCGTCAAGGGGCAAGTAACAGGACCAATAAGCTGGGGGCTTACAGTCACTGACCAGGATCGACGCCCCATAATCTATGACGATGTCCTCGCCGACGCCCTTGCCAAACACCTGAGGCTCAAGGCTGCCTGGCAGGAGAGGGAGCTGAGAGCTATTTCCCCCAATACCATAATCTTCGTCGATGAGCCTTATATGGCTTCGCTGGGCTCGGCCTTTGTCTCCCTCCCCCGAGAGCAGGCAGTCGCCCTTTTAGAGGAGGTTCTTTCAGGTATTGGCGGGCTCAAAGGGGTCCACTGCTGCGGCAATACCGATTGGTCGCTGTTGCTCAACACATCACTCGACATTCTCAATCTGGATGCCTATAATTATGGCCACACGCTAGCCCTTTATCCCGAGGAGGTAAAGGCTTTCCTCGAGCGAGGAGGCGTTGTTGCCTGGGGGATTGTACCCAACGATGAACAGGAGCTGAAAGGGGAGACAGCGAAAAGCCTTCTCGATCGGTTGGAAGAGACTATTGGAGCCCTTGATCGCAAGGGCGTTAGCTTCCGCCTCCTGATGGAGCGGTCTCTTGTCACTCCCTCCTGCACCTTAGGGCTCATCTCCCCAGATGCGGCGGCATCGGCTCTTGAGCTCCTGGCTGGGGTGTCAAAAGAGCTAAGAAAGCGTTATATCAAAGAGAGCTAGTTAGCGAGATAGCCAAATGAATAAAAGGAAAAGGGTCGCCCAGTTAAAGCATCGCAAGCAAAGAAAGAAGCTGAAGGAGAAGAGGAGGGCACTGCAAAGCACCTCACCATGAGGAAAGTCTGCCTTCTCAGCGGTGGCCCCGGCGTGGGTAAGACCACTGTTATCCAGCAAGCGCTCAGCAATCTCAAGGGAAAAGCAGGCGGCTTCTATACCGAGGAGATACGGGTTGGCGGCAGGAGGCACGGCTTCAGGCTCGTTACCCTTGAGGGCGAGAGCGCTATCCTGGCCCATATCGACATCAAGAGCCCTCACCGGGTGAGCAAGTATGGGGTCGATATCGAAGGCCTGGACAGGGTAGGCGTCTCCGCCCTGAGGCAGGCGATTCAGGAGTGTGATCTGGTGGTTGTCGACGAGATCGGCAAGATGGAGCTTTTCTCGCCTGCTTTCAGGGAATCTGTCTTGGAGGCCATCAATAGCGGGAAGAGAGTTCTGGGCACCATTATGCTTAGCCCCCATCCCTGGGCCGATGACATCAAGCGTCATCCCAGCGTAACCCTGATCTCATTAACAAGGGCGAACCGAAATCAGGTTCTGAAGCAAGTGGTGGAGTGGGTGCAGTCTGACATCATGAGCAGAGGTCAGGTTGAGCAAGATAGCGCCAAAAAGCTAAACAGGCAACAGGGGTAACCCATGGCGGAACTACCGGCGCTGGTCCAGGCACTTCTGACTCCAGAAGCCTATCCCCATCGCCCCAGCGAAATAGAGCTGGCGCAGACCCAGATGTCGTTCATTTTCCTCACCGGGGATTATGTCTACAAGGTGAAGAAAGCCGTAGATCTGGGTTATCTGGACTACACCACCCTGGAGCGGCGCAAGCACTTCTGCCATCAGGAGGTAATTCTAAACAGGAGGCTCTGCCCCGAGACCTACCTGGATGTGGTGACCATAAGCCAAGAGAATGGCAAATTCTTCATTGAAGGCAGAGGAGAGGCCATCGAGTATGCGGTGAAAATGCGCCAGCTCCCTCAGCAGCGGATGATGGATAATCTACTGAGAGATAATCAAGTAACGGAGGAGATGATAGCCAGGGTCGCCCGCAGGGTAGCGGAATTTCACCAAAAGGCGGAAACCAACGCAGAGATAAGCGGCTTCGGCGACCTTAGCATCGTGGTCACAAACACCGAGGAGAACTTCACCCAGAGCGAGAAATACATCGGCGTTTCCATCCCCAGGGAAAGGTATGACGCCATCAAATCTTATACTGAAAACTTTTTAAAGGAAAACACCCATCTATTCCACCACAGAGTGGAACAAGGTCGAATAAAAGATTGCCATGGCGACCTTCATGCCGGCCATGTTTGCTTCAGCAATGGGCTCTGCATCTTCGATTGCATCGAATTCAATGACCGGTTCCGCTACTGCGATGTGACCAGTGAGATCGCCTTCCTCGCCATGGACCTTGATTACCACGGGCGTCCCGATCTTTCGCAGCACTTCGTCTTAACCTACGAGAAAATATCAGGCGACCGGGAGATGAATCAGCTCATCGATTTCTATAAGTGCTATCGCGCCTATGTTCGGGGGAAGGTGGAAAGCTTCAAACTCGATGACCCACATTTCTCCGAAGAGGAAAAGAGAAGGGGGTTGGCTATCGCCAGCAGGTATTTCGAGCTTGCACAATCGTATATAATGATACTATATACAGAGCATTGAAACGCAAACAAAGTGAGAAGGTCAGTAATGTTGAAGAAATGGGAGTATAGAGCGATACAAGTAGGTCTTTATCGTAGTGAGGCTACAAACGAACAGCAACTGAATACTCTAGGAGATGAAGGTTAGGAATTAGTAACTGTTGCGGTTGAAGGTTTATGAGAGATTGCTTCGCTTCACTCGCAATGACAGGGAGAAAGCGTAAAAAGTACTCAAGCACGGTCATACATGGTGCCTACAATATCTGGGGGTGAAGATTGTTAAAGGTGGCAAAGGTGAATCTGATATTGCATTCGAGGCACAATCAAACGGCCTCTTCTAAGCGGACTTTCTCATATTTTCATGTCATTGCGAGGAGCGTCAGCGACGAAGCAATCCCAAGAGACAACAGATGAGTAGACAGTATTACATTTACATAATGACCAACAAAACGAATACCGTACTTTATACGGGCGTTACCAGCGACTTAAAAAGAAGAGTCTACGAGCATAAGGAAAAACTCGTCGATGGATTTACGAAGAGATACAACATTACTAAACTTGTGTACCATGAGGTATTTGAGGACATAGAGAATGCCATTTTGAGAGAGAAACAGATCAAGGGTGGTTCAAGGCAGAAGAAGATCGAGTTAGTCAATAGTATAAATAAGGAATGGCAGGATTTGTATGGAGAGTTATAAGGGATTGCTTCGCTTCGCTCGCAATGACATTCTTTCTTCGCTTCGCTCGCAATGACATTCTTTCTTCGTCGTTGCGAGGAGCGTTAGCGACGAAACAATCCCGAATCAAGCTAATAAAGGGGATGGTGAATTGAAAGAGCCATTTGCCAAATTCATAGAAGCTGAGCTGGGGGCTGGCATTTTGCTCATCACCTGTGGCCTCCCCGGCACCTGGAAGACCGAGACCAGCGAGGAAATATCGAAGATAAAGGGCTATCCCATACTGCGAAGCGACCTGATCAGGCTGGAAGTGCTGAAGGGTGAGGACATATTCGATGAGAAGGTCGCCTCGAACATGGATAAACGAATGATGGTCTATGATGAGACCTTCCGCCGGGCGGAGAAGACTATGGAGAAGGGCGATAGTGCGATAATCGATGCCACCTTCGTCACACAGTCGCTAAGAAGGCGGGCGGCTCAAGTAGTAGCCCAGCACAATGCGAGGTTCGTCATCCTCCAGACTCACTGTCCCCGAGAGGTGGCTATCGCCCGGATACTGAGACGGACCAAAGATAACTACGAATCGAACGCACTCACCGAACAGGCCTATATCAATAACGAGAAAAGGTTTGAGAAGGTGGACCTGGATGACCTGAAGCAGTTGAACCCCCACCTTGATATCACCCACTTGATGGTCGATACCCAGCACGACTCCCCCGAAGACTGGTATATCATTGGTATGGACAAGAGATAAAGATGAAAATAGATTTGCACATCCACACCAAGACCTGCTCGGATGGTAATCTCTCGATCGAAGAGGTTTTCAAGGAAGCAAGAAGGAGAAATATCGATTTAATGTCGATAACTGACCATGATTCTATAGACTGCCAGGAAAGGGCAATCGCCCTTGCCAGAGAGCACGGCATATCCTACATAACCGGAGTGGAACTAAATGTTGCATTTCACCATGCTGACGATGACAAGTCCATCTCTCTGGATTTTCTCGGATACCAGTATGACATCGGCAATCAGGAGCTTAGAAACAAGCTTCAATTGATGAGAGAACATCGAGAAGCAAGAGCGCGTCAAATCCTGGAGAAACTTAACGCTGAGTTCGATAAAGAGAACATCGATAGGTTCACCGAGGAAGATATCAAGAATATACAGGATAGTGTAGATGGTGTATTCGGTCGGCCTCACATAGCAAATTACCTGGTGGCAAAAGGGATTGTCAGGGATAAGCAAGAAGCATTCGATAAGTATCTGGTCAGGTGCGATGTGCCCAAGTATCCACTTTCACTGGCTGAAGCCTCAAGGTTGATCCGGAACGCTGGTGGCATACTGGTACATGCACACCCCAACGACCCGCACGGGACATCTTTAGCGAGCATAACGCCTGATTTGGAGGAGCAGACGAACATCATCGAAAAGCATATGCTAGAATATATCGATGGCATCGAGTGCTGGCATTCAAGAAACGATGAGGAGACCACGGCACACTACATCGAGTTCGCCAAAAGGCACAGCCTGATCATGACCGGGGGCAGTGATTGCCATCAAAAGCCGATTGTTATGGGCACACTGGATATACCTGACTGGGTTGCCGACCAGTTTGATCCCAAGATGACAGCGAAGGTCTACAATTTCAAAGGAGTATTAACTTGAGCAAGAGAACAGCAACTCAAGGTGATATCAAAGACCCCTCCCTGGCTGCTGCGGGGATGCTTCGCATAGAGTGGGCCTCCCGTGAGATGCCCGTCTTGAGCTCGATTCGGGAGCGCTTTGCCAAGGGGAAGCCACTTAAGGGGGTGCGGGTCTCCGGCTGCCTTCACATCACCTCCGAGACCGCGAATCTGGCACTGGCGCTCAAGGCTGGCGGCGCTGGCGTGGTGCTCTGCGCCTCAAACCCCCTCTCTACTCAGGACAATGTCGCCGCTGCCCTGGTGGTAGAGCATGGCATACCGGTCTACGCCATAAAGGGGGAGGACAACGAAACCTACTACCGGCATATCAATGCTGCTCTGGATCACAACCCCACCATCACCCTGGACGACGGTGCCGACCTGGTGAGCACGGTTCATAAGGAGCGCACTGAGCTTGCTGGCAATATTATCGGGGGCACCGAGGAGACCACTACTGGGGTAATCAGGCTGAAGAGCATGGAGCGAGAGGGAAAGCTGAGGTACCCCATCATCGCTGTGAACGAGGCAGATACCAAGCACTTCTTCGACAATCGCTATGGCACAGGGCAGAGCACCATCGACGGTATCACCCGAGCCACCAACATCCTCTGGGCAGGAAAGAAGGTGATTATCTGCGGCTATGGCTGGTGTGGAAAAGGAGTGGCGATGCGGGCCCGAGGGCTGGGCGCTCATGTGATTGTGACCGAGGTAGAGCCCATCCGTGCCCTGGAGGCGGTTATGGATGGCTATCCGGTGATGCCCCTACTCGAGGCGGCGAAGCTGGGCGACATTTTTATCACACTCTCAGGCAACATCAATGTTATCGACAAAGCCCACTTCATGGCGATGAAAGACGGCGCTATCGTGGCCAACAGCGGTCATTTCAATGTGGAGATCAATATCCCTGCCCTGGAGGATATGGCGAAAAAGAAGCGACAGCTTCGCCCCTTCGTCGATGAGTACACCCTGGCTGATGGTCGGCACATCTTCCTCCTCGCCGAGGGCAGGCTGATCAACCTCGCCGCCGCTGAAGGGCACCCGGCAAGTGTGATGGACATGAGCTTTGCCAATCAGGCGCTTTGCGTAGAATATATGGTCGGATGGAAGAAAAGGGCTGAGCCCAGGGTTTACTCCGTGCCTCAGGAGATCGATAGGGAGGTGGGGAGGCTGAAGCTCCATTCCATGGGGATAACCATAGATACCCTAACCACAGAACAACGAAAATACCTGGAGAGCTGGGAGAGCGGAACCTAGTTCCAATAAGAAAGGGGACGAAAAATGACCACTACCTTTATGACCGCACCTTCGCTCATGCTTACCTCGGAGTCGGTTACCGAGGGGCACCCGGATAAGCTCTGCGACCAGATCTCGGATGCCATCCTGGACACTATCCTGGCCAAGGACCCCATGGCCAGGGTGGCCTGCGAGGCAGCAGCGACCACAGGGCTGGTCGTCGTCATGGGGGAGATAACCACCGATTGCTATGTGGAAATGCAGGACATCGTTCGCGAAGTGTTGCGAGACGTAGGTTATACCCGCGCCAAATACGGCTTTGACTTCGAGACCTGTGGCGTCATGATCTCCATCAAGGAGCAATCACCGGATATCGCTATGGGGGTCGACAAATCGCTGGAGGCCAAGAGCGCTGCTGTTAATAATGAAAGGGAGACCCTGGGCGCTGGTGACCAAGGAATGATGGTAGGCTTCGCTTGTAATGAAACTCCCGAACTCATGCCCCTTCCCATCTTACTGGCCCATAAGCTGTGTAAGCGCCTCGCCGACCTGAGAAAGGACAGCACCCTGCCCTATCTACGCCCCGATGGCAAGTCCCAGGTAACAGTGGAGTACTCCCTCGGCGTTCCCCAGCGGGTAGATAGCGTAGTCATAGGTGCCCAGCATAACCCCCAGGTAAGCCACAATGTTATCGAGCGCGACATTATCGAGCAGGTGATCAAGGCGGTGATCCCCGCCCACTTGCTGGACAAGAGAACAAAATATTATGTCAATCCCACGGGACGCTTTGTCATCGGAGGGCCGATGGGCGACTGCGGGCTGACGGGGCGCAAGATACTGGTCGATACCTACGGCAGCTTCGCCAGGCATGGCGGCGGCTCTTTCTCGGGTAAGGACCCGACCAAGGTTGACCGCTCCGCAGCCTATGCCGCACGCTATGTGGCCAAGAACCTGGTCGCCGCCGGGCTAGCCGATCGCCTGGAGATGCAAGTCGCCTATGCCATCGGGGTAGCACGCCCCCTCTCCATCTCCATCGAGACCTTCGGCACAGGCAAGGTTTCAGATGAGGTTATCCTCGGCCTTGTCAATAAGCACTTTGACCTGCGCCCGGGAGCCATTATCGAGACCCTGAACCTACGCCGCCCCATCTATAGAGCCACCGCCTGTTACGGGCACTTTGGTCGCACCGATGTCGATTTCCCCTGGGAGAGGACCGATAAGGCGGAAATGCTAAGGGCTGAGGCAGGGATTAAGGGATGAGAGTGGAGTTGACTGAAGCCTTTGAAGTCGCTAAAGTAATCGCAGAAATAGGCCCTGAGCTTATGTTCCATTTTCCTGTGCGCCAAAGGATAAAGAGATGAAGGCCGTGATCCTCGTCGGCGGTGAAGGGACGCGACTGCGCCCTCTTACCTGCAATATCCCCAAGTCTATGGTGCCTATTATTAACCGCCCCTTCTTGGAGCACATGATCGACCACCTCAAGGGTCATGGTATTGACGATATCACCCTCGCCGTTTGCTATCTTCCCCACCAAATTCAGAGCTATTTTGGAGATGGCAGCGATTTCGGGGTCAAGCTGACCTATGTAGTAGAAGACTCCCCTTTGGGAACGGCTGGAGCGGTAAAAAACGTTGAACAGCACCTGGATGAAACCTTCTTCGTGCTCAACGGCGATATATTCACCGACCTCGACTGCAGCGCAATGATGAGATCTCACCGCCAGAGGGGGGCAAAGGTAACCATCGCTCTCACCCCTGTAGAGGACCCTACCATCTACGGTGTGGTTGAGGCCGACACTGAAGGGAGACTGCTGCGCTTCATCGAGAAGCCCAGCCGCGATGAGGCGCCGAGCAACATGATCAATGCTGGCACCTATATTGTGGAGCCCGATGTTCTAAGCCATATCCCCCCACGCTGCTTCTTTACCTTTGAACGCGAGCTTTTCCCTCTACTGCTGAACATTGGCGACCCCATCTATGGCTACCCCTCTGACGCCTATTGGATCGATATTGGCACCACGGAGAAATACCAGAAGCTGCACCATGACCTACTCACAGGAAGGGTAAGCAGGGGATTTCCCGGCCACAGAGCCGGTGAAGGGATATGGGTGGAGGCGGACTGTGACATCCATCCTTCAGCGCAGCTCAAGGGGCCGACAGTTATCGGCGGCAATTGCGTTATCGATTCCGGGGTGCAGGTGAAAGGCCCCTCAGTCATCGGGCAGGGGTGCCATATTGGAAGGGACAGCCTCATCGGGGGGGCCATAGTGTGGCACAATACCCGTCTTGGTCAGGGAGTGGCGCTGCGAAACTGCGTAATTGCAGAGGGCGTCCTTATCGGGGATCGAAGTCGTGTTGCGGAAGGTTGTATCCTGGGCAATAATGTGGTCATCGGGTGCGATCAAAGTTTGACCCAGGGTACCACAGTTTGGCCCCCTGAGAATAGGAGGTAAAAGTGCGCATACTTATCACTGGTGTTACAGGGATGACAGGCAGCCATCTGGCCGAATATTTGCTGGCAATGGAAGGCGTGGAAGTCTTTGGCACCTATCGATGGCGGAGCAGGATGGACAACCTTGAAGAGCTGAGAAGCGCAGGAAGAGTAAACATCCTCGGGGACAGCACCACAGCCAGCGCCAAAAATTTTGACTCCATACCCAGCGACCACATCCCAGCAGCTAGCCTCAGCCTGATAGAAGGGGACATGACCGATCCCTTCTCCATGAAGCACATAATCGCTGCCGTGAAACCGGATCGCATCTTTCATCTTGCTGCCCAAAGCTATGTGCCAGGTTCATGGGATGCCCCAGCAGAAACCCTGCACCGCAATATCCTGGGACAGGTGTACCTGCTGGAGGCGGTGCGTGAGGCCAAGTTGGATCCCGTAATTCACATTGCGGGCTCTTCAGAGGAGTACGGGTATGTCCTCCCCGAGGAGTTGCCAGTGAAGGAGACAAACCCCCTGCGACCCCTCAGTCCTTACGGAGTGAGCAAGGTTGCCCAGGAGATGCTGGGCTATCAATATTTCATGAGCTACGGTCTAAAGACCATCGTCACCAGAGGGTTCAACCATGAGGGGCCGAGGAGAGGGGAGGTCTTTGTTACCTCCAGCGTGGCAAAACAGATCGCTGAGGTCGAAAAGGGGCTCAAGCCACCCATCCTCTATATCGGTAACCTTTCCAGCAAGCGCGACTGGAGCGATGTGCGGGACTTTGTCCGCGCCTACTGGCTGGCGACAGAAAAATGTGTCCCTGGGGAGGTCTATAACATCGGCAGTGAGGTTGCCCGAGAGGTGAGGGAGATGATTGATATGCTGCTGAGCATGACCGATGCCAATATCGAGGTCAGGGTGGATACCGCTCGGCTTCGCCCCTCCGATGTCAAGGTGCTTGTTGCCGATGCTACCAAGTTCAAAAAGGCTACCGGCTGGGAGCCCCAGATCCCCTTCGAGAAAACGCTGAGGGACCTTCTTGATTACTGGCGAGCGAGGGTCTAGATGCCGGGCACGATCAAATTCGGTACCGACGGCTGGCGGGGGATTATCGCTCAGGACTTCACCTTTGACAATGTGCGCCTCTGTGCCCAAGGCGTGACCAATCATGTTAAAGCGGCGGGGCTGGCTCACCGCGGCCTGGTCATTGGTTACGATACCAGGTTTGCCTCCGAGGATTTCGCCGCTGCTGCCGCCGAGGTAGTCGCCGCCAATAGGATAAAGGTTTACCTTTGCCAAAAGGTCACCTCAACCCCGATAGTCGCCTACTCAATCCTGATGAAAAAGACAGCAGGGGCAATCATCATCACCGCCAGCCATAATCCGGCAAACTGGAATGGCTTTAAGTATCGGCTGGAGCAAGCCATCAGCGCCCCTCCCCAGGTCACCGCCGAGCTGGAAAGGCATATCGCCGACATCACCGCCACAGGAGATGTCAAGCATATTCCCCTGGATCAAGGGGTAAGACAGGGGCTGGTGGAGATGTTCGACCCCTCTCCCTCCTATCTTGGTCGTATCGCGGAACTGGTGGATGTGGAAAGTCTGCGCCACGCTGGTTTGAAAGTGATCGTGGATTCCATGTATGGGGCAGGGGCAGGACATTTTGCCACCATGCTTGGAGGGGACGCCACCGAGGTGCTGGAGATCCACGGCGAGAGAAATCCCCTTTTCCCAGGCATCCAGCCCGAACCAATAGCCTCCCATCTGACTGAGCTTTCATCCCTGGTCAAGGAAAGGGGAGCTAGCGTGGGCCTGGCCACAGATGGTGATGGCGACCGCATTGGCATCGTGGATGAAAAGGGGACCTTTATCACCCCGCTTCAGGTCTTTGCCCTGCTTGCCCTTTACCTCCTGGAGCTATGTGGTCGCCGCGGAGCTATTGTCAAGACCATAACCTCAACCAGCATGCTCTACCGCCTGGGGGAGCTTTTCCAGGTTCCAGTCTACGAGACACCTGTTGGCTTTAAGCATGTTGCTCCCAGGATAATAGCCGAAGATGCCCTCATTGGCGGCGAGGAGAGTGGCGGCTTCGCCTTTCGCGGCCATGTACCGGAGCGCGATGGCTTACTCGCCGGGCTCTACTTCCTGGACCTGATGGTGCAAGCGCAAAAGAGCCCCTCGCAGTTAGTGGAATACCTTTATAGCAAAGTGGGTCCCCACTACTACCACCGCATTGATATCCAGTTCCCCCCTGAGGAGCGGGAGGCTATCACCCATCGCCTGGCCCAAAGCAGACCTAGCGCCATCGATAACCTGAAATTGGAGAGAGTGGAGACAAGCGATGGCTTTCGCTTCTTGTTAGCCGGTGATACCTGGCTACTCATTCGCTTCTCGGGGACAGAGCCGATCCTTCGTATCTACGCCGAGGGCGATAGCCAGCAGCGAGTAAAAAGGCTCGTCGCTCAAGGAAGGAAAATGGCTGGGGTTTAGATGGTGATCGACCTGGATGACCCCCAAGTCTATAGAAAATTCGATCCCTCCAATATGTTGGAACGAATCGGCGAACTACCCCTGCAGTGCCGCCAGGCGTGGGGGAGTGCCCTTGACTTCCCCCTGCCCTCCGATTACTCCACCGTGGATAAAGTGGTCATCCTGGGGATGGGAGGCTCGGCCATTGGCGGCGACTTGGTGAGCGCCCTGGCATTGGAAGAGGGAGTGCTGCCGGTCCTGGTGCACCGAGACTACGGTCTCCCCCCCTCGGTTGATGACAGAACCATGGTCATCGCCTCCAGCTATTCGGGTAATACCGAGGAGACTATCCTATCCTTTGCTCAAGCGCTCAAAACCCCGGCCAAGAAGCTGGTCATCACCACCGGCGGCAGGCTAAAGGCGATGGCGGAGGAAAACGGCGTTCCCGTGTTCACCTATCGCTATGTAGCCCAACCCCGCGCTGCCTTCGGCTATAGCTTCTTTTCAATCTTAGGGCTACTTCATAAGTTGGGTCTTCTCACCTTCAATTCTGAGGATATTGAAGGGACGATAAACCTTCTTCAAGAGCTATCGCCCAAGCTTGATCGTGATGTGCCTTTGAGCGCCAACCCAGCAAAGCAATTAGCAACCAGGCTTCTGGAGCGCTTGGTCATCATCTACGGGGCAGGCATCCTGTCGAAGGTGGCCCTGCGCTGGAAGACCCAATTCAATGAGAACAGCAAGACCTGGGCCTTCTCTGAGTGCTTCCCTGAGCTTGATCACAATGCCGTGGTAGGCTATAGATTCCCCAGATGGCTGGCGAAGCGGGTGTTTGTCGTCCTGCTGCGCTCACCCTCGCTACACCCGCGCACTCAGATGCGCTATCAGGTCACCGCTGACATTCTCACCGAGAGCGGGATTGAGTTTGAGTTCATCGAGGCCCAGGGGGAAAGCCGCTTGAGCCAGATAATGAGCGCCGTTATCCTCGGCGACTATGTTAGCTATTACCTGGCAATACTGAACCAGGTTGACCCCTCTCCAGTAGAGGTTATCGATCGTCTCAAGGAACGGCTTGGCAAAATTGAGATATAATGCTAAAATAGTGCCGCCATATGGGGATAGGTTTCATCCCAGAGAGGATTAACTTTCAGGAAGGGGTGTAATTATGGACCTCAGCTTTACTCCGGAACAGGAAGCGTTTCGCCAGGAGGTACGCCAGTGGATAAAGGAGAACCTGCCTGCGGATTGGGAGGGGGATGAATCATACTTTGGCACCGAGGATCCCATTGAGCTCAGCAAGAAGGCCCATGAGTTCAACAAGCAGATAGCGAAGAAGCTGGGAGAAAAGGGATGGCTTGCTGCGGCTTGGCCCAAGGAGTATGGAGGTCTCGGGCGCGGCCCAATAGAACAGCTAATTTACAAGGAAGAGATGATCTATCACCGGGTCCCGGGAATCGATATGGGCGTGGGAGGCATAACCTGGATCGGTCCCGTATTGATGGTCCTGGGCACGGAGGAACAGAAGAAGGAGCAACTGCCGCTACTAGCTAAGGGTGAAAGATGGTGGTGCACTGGCTATAGTGAACCGGAGGCGGGCTCCGACATGGCTAATATACACTGTCGCGCTGTGGCTCACGGTGATGAATATATTATCAACGGGCAAAAGCTATGGACCAGCGGCGGCTACGTCAATGAGTACTGGCAATGGTTGCTGGTAAGAACCGGGCCCCAGGAGCCAAAACATAAAGGTATCAGCCTCCTAATGGTAGACCTGCAGACCCCGGGCATCACTATCCGCCCCTTGATAGACATGGCTGGCAGATACCACCTTAGTGAGGTGTTCTTCGATGATGTGCATGTTCCAAGGAGCAATCTCGTTGGGGAAGAGAATAGGGGCTGGTATCACATAATGATTTCCCTGGACTTCGAGCGGACTGCCGGGGTCTCCATGGCCGCTGGCCTTCGAAGAACCATAGATGATCTGATACAGTTTGTCAAGGAGACAAAGATCAACGGGGAACCCCTGTCAAAGGACCCTCTGGTTCGGCACAAGCTGGCGGACCTTGCTATTGAGTGCGAGGTTGGCCGGATGCTGGCCTACCGCATTGTCTGGATGCAGACCCAAGGGCTCATCCCCAACTATGAGGCCTCGATGATAAAGCTTTTCGCCTCTGAAGCTGCGCAGCGAGTTGCCCATGCAGGTACCCAGATCATGGGACTCTACGGACAGCTGGAGATAGGCTCCAAGTGGGCACCGCTAAACGGGAGGTTTGAGCATGCATATCTCTCTTCCGTGAGCGGGACCATCGCCGCCGGCACTTCTGAGATCATGCGCCTTATCATCGCCACGAGAGGGCTGGGGCTGCCGAGATAAACCTTTTTACCTCTTAGTATATTGCTTTGCTTTGCGAGCGCGGATGAGACCGTATTTCTTGCGCTCTTTCACTCGCGAGTCACGGGTCAAAAGGCCATAGCTACGAAGTACGGACTTCAGGCTCTCATCCGCCTTCACCAATGCGCGAGCAAGCCCATGACGAATTGCGCCTGCTTGACCTGAATTGCCACCCCCGCTCACCTTAATGGTAGCGTTAAACCTGTCCAGGGTATTGGTAACCATCAACGGCTCCAGGACCGCCCTCTTCAACCCCTCCACGGCAAATAGCTCCTCAAATGGCCTGCCATTGACCACGATGGGACCCTGCCCCGGGTAGAGCCTCACCTGAGCCACTGCACCCTTCCTTCTCCCCAAGCCATAATAATAGCCCTTTTCGTTCAACCGCTGCCCCCTTCCTCAGTTTCCGCTATCGATTTGCTCCCTACCTGGCCCTGATGAGGGTGGGTATCGCCGGCGTAGACCTTAAGCCTTCCCAGCATATCCCGCCCCAGTCGATTGTGCGGCAGCATCCCCTTCACTGCGTGCTCTATTACCCGAGTGGGATAAGTCTCCATCATCCGGGCAAAGGGGGTGCTTTTCAGGCCGCCGGGATATCCAGAATGGTGATAATAGATTTTCTGTTCCGCCTTCTTCCCCGTGACCCTAACCTTTGCCGCATTGATTATGATGACGAAATCGCCGCTATTCAGGTGGCGGGTATATGTGGGCTTATGTTTACCCATAAGCAGAATGGCTACCTCAGAGGCGAGCCGGCCCAGGGTTCTTCCCGAGGCATCGATGACATGCCAAGCAGGCTTAAGTTCTGAGGATTTGGCACTATAGGTTTTCATCCCAGACTCCATCGGAGTAATTGACCTTGATCAGACAAAGCCCATGAGCAGGCAGAGTTGGGCCTGCTGAAGCAGGCGTTTTAGAGCGGGCAATTTGGCGGAAAGTCTCTGCGTCACATTTACCCAGCCCCACCTTCACCAGAGCCCCTATAGTGTTGCGCACCTGATGAGGCAAGAAGGAATTGGCAACCATATGAAAGGTGACCAGTTCACCGTCTCTGATTACCTCCGCCCGGTACACAGTGCGCACTGTGGTTTTTCGACCGTTAACCGGGCTAGCAAAAGGGGCGAAATCGTGGGTTCCGATGAGAGCTTTGCAGGCTTCGTTCATTGCTGCCACATCCAGCGGCCTGGGCACAAAATAGGCGCTCCTTCGCAGCAGAGGGGAAGGAGTAGCGCTGTTCAGCAGGCGATAACAATACTCCCGACTAACGGCATCCCTTCTGACATCGAAGCCATCGCTCACCGGAAAAGCCTTCATCACCGCGATATCCTGGGGCAGATAATGATTCAGCGCCCGGACAAAGGTCTCCAGGGACAGCCTGGAATTGATGCCCAATCCCACCACCTGCCCCTGGGCATGAACCCCGGCATCGGTGCGGCTGGCAAAAGCGATGCGGGTCATCTCCCCGGTGAGCCTGCTCACGGCGCACTCAATCTCGCCCTGAATAGTAGGCACATCGGCCTGGACCTGGGATCCATGGTATCGGGCGCCCTCGTATTCCACAACCAGCGCAATCTTCCCCATCTTACTCCACCAATTCTAATCGGGCCATAGGCGCGCCATCTCCGGTGCGGGGCTGAAGCTTGATTACGCGAGTATAGCCCCCAGTGCGAGTGGCGTACCTGAAGCCAAGTTCATCGAAAAGCTTGGCCACCATCTTCTTGTCACTGACAAAGGACAAGGCTTGGCGTCGGGAAGACAGGCTGCCATTTTTGCCCAAGGTGATGATCTTTTCCGCCATGCGACGCACCTCTTTCGCCTTGGCCTCTGTAGTCACAATCTTCTCATATCTTAATAGGTCGGTTACCAGATTGCGGTACAAAGCAATCCGGTGACCCGTAGGCCGGCTCAATTTTCGACCCGCAACTCGGTGCCTCATCCCTCAGAGATTTCCTCCACTTCTCCAACGTCCGGCTCTGGCGTCAAGCCCAAAGCCCCGAGTTGCTCTTGCACCTCATCCAGAGCCTTCTGCCCGAAGTTTCTGATGGTCAAGAGCTCCCGTTCACCCTTCTCCACTAGCTCCCCCACCTTAGTAATCCCCGCCCGCTTCAAGCAGTTTAAGGTACGTACGGAAAGGGCGAGCTGCTCGATAGGTAGATTGTACTGCTCCAGCGGGATGGGGAGGTGAGGCCTTTGCTCCCCCACCAGCTGCGGAAACCTAGTAAGGTCATAGAAAAGCTGAAATTGTTCTATCAATATCTTCGCCGCTTGGCTCACCGCCTCCATGGGCGCTGTAGTGCCGTCAGTCCATACCTCAAGGATCAATCGCTCATAAGTAGTCTCTTGCCCAACGCGGGTGGGCTCCACGGCATAATTCACCCTGCGGATGGGGGTGAAGATGGCATCTACAGGGATGACCCCTATGGGAAGCCCATCCCCCCTGCGCTGCCCTGCGCTCTCATATCCCTTGCCCTGTTCCACATTGAACTCCACCACCAGTTTTGCCTCCGGCGAATCCAGAGTGGCCAAATGAAGTTCAGGGTTCGCCACCTCGAAATCAGCGGATGGCTGGATGTCGCCAGCCAGCACCTGCCCCTCACCACTGACCTCCAAGGTTAACTTCCCTGCCTTTGAAGTCAGGGGGCGCAGCCTTAATGCCCTGACATTGAGCAGAAACTCTATGGTGTCCTCCTTCATGTGGGGAATGCTGGAGAACTCATGCTGTACCCCATCAATCCTGACCCACGTCACCGCAGCACCGGGCAGCGAACTTAGAAGCACCCGCCTCAGGGCATTACCTAAAGTAAAGCCAAAACCTCTCTCCAGTGGCTCAGCGACGAAGCGCCCATATTTTTCCGTGCTTTCCTGGCACTCTACTTGAAGGTTCACAGCCTCTAACAAGGAAATACCTCCCAAAGCTATCTAGAATAATACTCCACGATGGCCTTTTCATTCAACGTAAGATCGATGTCACTGCGGCTGGGTGGAGCCAGCACCCGACCAGAGAGGGTCTCAGGGTCCAAGCTCAGCCACTGGGGCACTATCTTATCCCCAATCTGCTCTGCAACCATCTTATAGTATTCGGTATTAGTACTCCTCTCCCGCAAGGCAATAACATCCTCCACCTTAACTGCACAAGAGGGGATATCCGTCTTGCGCCCATTGAGGATGATGTGACCATGGCGCACCAATTGGCGTGCCTGCCGGCGCGAGTCAGCGAAACCGAGGCGATAAACCACATTATCAAGCCTCATCTCCAGGATCTGGAGCAGGTTTTCACCGGTAATTCCAACCCGCCTCTCCGCCTCGACGAAATGTCGGCGTCAAGGGGAGAAGTTGATGCTTAAGGGGGAGCGGTGCACCATCCGCAAGTGTGCTCTGGAGCGGCGCAGTCTACCCCCGGGTCAGCAGCGCCCGCGGCGGCGC
>DAOUOW010000021.1 GCA_030626475.1 Chloroflexota bacterium
ACCGGTCCAGTAATGACCACATCCCCCATCTGGAGAGTCGGTTTCATGCTCTCGCTTCTCACTACCTGGGCATCATAAGTAGGCGATAGCGTCACAAAGCCGATGACAGCAGCAAAAGCTACAATCACTCCCAGGATGAAAAAAGCAATAGCCCTCTTCACTTTTCCTGTCCCCGCCCTATTTTGAAAAAATAGGACCAGAACCACTCGAGGATGCGTTTCCGCATCACCAAGGGATCTGGCCCCACAGGACCCGATCACGCTTTAAAAAAAGGGCTAGAACCACTCAGGGATGCGTTTCCGCATCACGAAGGGATCTAGCCCTACAGGACTCGATCACGCTTTATAGAAACAAGGCCAGAATCACTCATGGATGCATTTCTGCATCACTAAGGGATCTGGCCCGCCGTAAGCCCGATCACAAAGAGGTACGTAAGTACCATGCTCTAAGGACTTAACATATTACCATAGTACTACAAAGTTGTCAAGTCGCACATACGAGTATATGCCCGCTCTTACCTTACTCCCCTTCGTCTGATATAATGAGGCATCCAAGGACTAAATAGCTGGCAGAGGCTCACCACTCCGCGAAGGGCACTAATGGACTATCAGGCGGCGCTAGAGTACATTCTGAGCTTTACCGACTACGAGAGGTCGCCCGCAGTTCTCTATTCACCAGCCAACTTTGACCTCAGGCGTATGGAGGAACTCCTTGAGCGCCTGGGCAACCCCCACCTAAGGGCGAGAGCGGTTCACGTGGCTGGAACCAAAGGCAAAGGAAGCACCGCAGCTATGATCGCCTCCGCCCTTGGCGCTGCCGGCTATGGGACAGGGCTTTATACCTCGCCTCACCTGCACACCTTTCGCGAGCGGATAAACATCGCCGGCAAGGACATCGCCGAGGGGGAGTTTTCCACCCTGGTGGAGAGGCTGAAGCCCGAGGTCGAGGCGGTGAACCTTAGCCATGCTTATGGGGAGCTAACTACCTTCGAGATATTGACCGCCATGGCGCTCACCTATTTTGGCGAGGCCAGAGTTGATTTCCAGGTGCTGGAGACAGGACTGGGAGGAAGGCTCGATGCCACCAATGTGGTGCCTGCGGAGGTGGCGGTGATCACCTCCATCAGCTTAGACCACGCCGAAGTTCTGGGCGACTCCCTTGACAAGATAGCGGGGGAGAAGGCAGGCATCATTAAGCCCGGGAGTGTAGTAGTGGTTTCCCCGCAGCAGGAGGAGGCAGAGATGGTGATAGCGAAGGTCTGCGGGGAGAAAGGGGCGAGGCTCATCGCCGTGGGAAGGGATGTCACGTGGCAAAAAATGGCCGCCGACATAAGGGGGCAATCTTTAAGAGTACAAGGGCAAACGGATAGCTATGACCTCACCATCCCCCTCCTCGGCGAGCATCAATTGGAAAATGCTGCCACCGCTGTTGCTGCCCTGGAAGCGCTGGCTTCTTGTGGCGTGACAATCCCCACCGAGAGCATCGTCGGCGGGCTGGCCGAGGTGCGCTGGCCGGGGCGCCTGGAAATTTTGAGTCATGAGCCCCTGTTCCTGGTTGACGGCGCCCATAACGCCGATTCGGCAAGGAGACTAAAGGAGGCAATAAAACAGTATTTTGATTTCCAGCGATTAGTCCTCATCATCGGGGTATCATCAGATAAGGATATAGCAGGGATCGCTGGCGAGCTAGCTCCACTTTCCGCGGTAGCCATCGCCACCCGCTCCCGCCACCCCCGCGCCCTGGCGCCTTCCCTGCTTCTGGAGGAGCTAATAAAGCACGGCGCTTACACCGAGCTAACGGAAAGCGTGGCCGCAGCCGCCAGTCACGCCTTAGCCCTGGCAGGACCCAGGGACCTCATTTGCGCCACAGGTTCGCTGTTCGTTGCCGCCGAGGCGATAGAATATGTGAGGGGCATCCCTGCCGAGATATATCCATAAAAAGCGTTGATACTGCCTGAAAAGGTTCTGAAAGCATCAGGGCATATGTCAACCACAGCAACTAGTTCGAAAAAACCACAGCATAGTGTTCGAAAAAAGGAGGTGAACTATGGCGGAGCAGGTTGGCTATCGAGTGGTGGGCACCATAAAATCGGTAAAGGGGGATTGCAGTGCTGGCCACAAGGCGGGAGATAAGCTGGAACTCAGCGGTCACAGTAGCGGGGGGCTATGCGGCTTCTTCTGCCACGACATCTTCCCCTACATCATCATGCTCCAGTTTGGAGGGGGATTTCCTCCAGAGTGGGGAGACCCGGATGTCGTCGAGCTCGACTGCATGGACAAGTCTAACCTTGTCACTATAGAGCTACGCAGGATACGGGAGTAGCATAGCTCTTATCACCGTTAGCGCACGGGAAGCCCAAGCTTAGCCCCGACCTCATCAGATAGAGCTTCTTGGGGCAACATGGGGCAAAGGATTTTTTGCAGCGCCATAGTATGGCTGCAAAGACCCCACTTGGAGAAGAAGTTACAAGAGCAGTGCCACTGTCCATCTTTATAGCCGGTGTTATAGGTGCTGTGCTCCCCTCGAAAACTCACCGCTAACTCGGAGAAGGTGATGCGCTCCGGCTCCTGAGCATAGCGGTGCGCCTTTTCGATCTTGCCGATAATACTTGAATGCATCATCCCCCCTTCTTACCCAATGCTCAAAGTTAAAAAGCACCGGGCATTTTCCCGATACTCCTCTCATCCTGCTCTATTGGCCCCACCATCTCTAACCATTCTATCCCCCGCCGTCTGAGAAGTCAAGAGCGACTAAGGCTTGACTCAGCACTTAAATTCATGCTATAAAGCACAAAAAGCTCTCCGAGCTGCTGCACCTAAAGATCATTCCATGGTCAGCAGCCGATAAGGTGCAGGGGGAAACGCCTGCGCCCCCCGTGTTTGGAAAGGAGAGTGCAGCGATAGCTTTGATTATTGCTGCCAGCCTCCTTTCGGAGGCTTTTTTTCGCCCTGGGGCAAGGTTTTTGATGGAGGGCTTTTTGGCTATCGATAAGCTTTACATAAAGGAGGGTCGAGTATGATGCGAAAGATGCTGAGATGGGTCGCTGCCAGAAAGTTGACCATTACCTTCTTCCTCCTGGGATTGGTCATCCTGCTCTTCATTTTTGTCCCCCTGCTTAAGATGGTGTTCTCATCCGACCCCGGGATCCTTTGGGACACCCTCGGCGAGGGAGAGGTGAGGAGCGCCATCTGGCTCACCTTATACGCCGCTTTGATTGCCACCGTTGTCGGGCTGCTTTTGGGCGTCCCCCTGGCCTATTTCCTGGCTCGCCACAGGTTTCGGGGGAAGAGATTTGTGGAGACGCTCATCGATATTCCCATCGTAGTGCCCCATAGCGCAGCCGGCATCGCCCTCCTTTTTGTCTTCGGTCAAAATTTCTTCGTCGGCAAGGCGTTTAACTCGGTGGGCATCGATTTTGTATCTGCGGTGCCTGGAATCGTCATCGCCATGCTCTTCGTCAGCGTACCCTTCCTAATAAACTCGGCGAAGAATGGATTTGAAAAGGTGGACGTCAGGCTGGAGAAGGTGGCTCGCACCCTGGGCGCCTCGCCGTGGCAGGCATTCTTCAGGGTATCCTTGCCCCTGGCGTGGAGGAGCATCTTTTCCGGCAGCGTAATGATGTGGGCTCGGGGGATCAGCGAGTTCGGGGCAGTGCTCATCCTCGCCTACCACCCCATGGTCGCCCCGGTCATGGTCTATGAGCGCTTCGAAGAATACGGGCTTGACTATGCCCGCCCCGTGGCCGTAATCCTTATCCTGGTATGTATTGTGTTGTTCATTGCACTCCGGAGCCTAGCATATCGAGGAGAGAAGGCATGATAGAGATAAAAAATCTGACCGTGGATCTGGGCACCTTCAGCCTTCAGGATATCAACCTCAAGATTGAGCCTGGGGAGTATTTCATCGTCCTGGGACCAACGGGGTCGGGAAAGACCATCCTCCTCGAGTCCATAGCCGGGCTTTACCCCATCAAGAGCGGCGAGATTTGGCTCAATGGCACGGAGGTGACCAAGGTTGAGCCGGAGAAGCGGGGAATTGGCTTCGTCTATCAGGACTACGCCCTTTTCCCCCACCTTTCAGTGAAGGGGAATATCCTCTTCGGATTGAAGCAGATGAAGCGGCCAAAAGGGGAGCTGCAATCGACGGTGGACTGGATTGCGGGTCTCCTCGGGGTATCCCACCTCCTGGAGCGAAAGCCTGAGACCCTCAGCGGCGGGGAGAGGCAAAAGGTGGCCCTGGCTCGGGCGCTCTCCATCAGCCCCCAGGTGCTCCTTCTCGACGAGCCCTTGAGCGCCCTCGACCCCCAGGCCAGAGAGGACGTGCAGCATGAGCTTCGGGAGATTCACCGCCGCCTTGAGACCACCATCATCCATGTCACCCACGACTTCGAGGAGGCCATCGCCCTGGGGGACAGGATCGCCGTCTTAGGTGAAGGGCACATCCTTCAGATAGGTACCCCGGAGCAGATCTTCCGCCAGCCAAGCTCAGAATTTGTTGCCCGCTTCGCCATGGCGCGCAACATTTTCAGCGGCGAGGTGCACGATGCTGAAGAAGGAGATTCCATCCTCAGCATTGGCGACCTGGAATTGGCGGTGGTAACTGAACTCAGGGGCAAGTTGCACGCCTCGCTGCGCCCCGAGGACATCCTCATCTCCAAGGAGGCGGTCATCTCCAGCGCCCGCAACTCTCTTCGCGGCACCATCACCCGCATCGACAATCGGGGCTCTACCCTTTACCTCACGGTGAGCACACCATTGGATTTCGTCTGCCTTGTCACCCGCCGCTCCTTTGAGGAATTGGGGCTTAAAGCGGGGGAAGAGGTTTATATCACATTCAAAGCGTCAGCGATTCATGTCTTTTAGAAAGGAAGGGGAATGAAAAGACTGGCACCGGGGTTATTGCCGGCTTTAGTTCTACTGCTGGCTGTCATCGGCTGCGGTGGCGGGGAGACGCTCACCATCTTTCACGCCGGCAGCCTGGCGATGCCCCTCGATGAGGCAGGCGAAGCCTTTACGGCGCAACACCCCGATGTAACGGTGCAGACCGAAGGTGGGGGGAGCCGCACCACGATACGCAAGGTGACCGAATTGGGCAAGCCCGCCGATGTGGTGGCTGTGGCCGATTACCTCGCCATAGAGGAGCTGATGTTTCCCGATCATGCCGATTGGTACCTCATCTTTGCCTCCAACGAGATGGTGATCGCCTATACTGAGGACGCCAAATACCAGGATGAAATCACTGCCGACAACTGGTATCAAATACTGCTCCGGGATGGGGTGGAATATGGTCACTCCGACGCCAATGCCGACCCCTGCGGCTATCGAACCCTGATGCTATGGCAGCTCGCTGAGGCGTATTATGGGGAGCCGGGATTGTATCAAAAGCTGGATGAAGGATGCCCTAAGAAAAATATTCGCCCCAAATCGGTGGAACTCATTGCCCTGCTCCAGGCGGGAGCCCTGGATTACGCCTTCGAGTACCGTTCGGTGGCGATGCAGCATGACCAGCAATACCTCGCTCTACCCGACGAGATCGACCTATCAGACTTCGCTCTTGCTGATTACTATGCCCAGGCTGAGGTAGAGGTGACGGGCAAGGAGCCGGGGACGAGCACCACCCTCATCGGGGCGCCAATCGCCTATGGGGTCACCATCCCCAGGAATGCCCCTCATCCCGAGCTGGCGCTCTCTTTCCTTCAGTTCCTCCTCGGTCCTGAGGGGCAGGCGATAATGGCTGATTGTGGCCAGCCGCCAATCGTGCCCGCAATAGCCAGCGACCCGGATAGGCTGCCAGAGGAGCTAAAGGAATTTGTTCTGCCCTAGCCAAGAGGCCTTCAGAGAGGGCTAAGCTCAGAATGTGCTCTCACGCCGGCGTTGGCCACCCGGGCGAAGGTCTCGACCAGGTGGGAGTCAAACTGGGTATTGGCACAGCGCATCAGCTCCTCGAGCGCCTCTTGTGGAGATAACGTCTCACGGTAGGCGCGTGGTGTGGTCATAGTATCATAGGCATCAGCAATGGCGATGATGCGCGCCTCCAGCGGAATATCCTCCCCTTTGAGACCATCGGGGTATCCGCTGCCGTCCTGCCATTCGTGATGGTGCCGAATAGCCGGTGCGCAGTCAGCCAGCTCAGGTGTGTGGCTGATTATGGTCGCCCCCAGCTCGGAGTGCTTCCTCATCATCTCCCATTCCTTTTCATCCAGGAGACCTGGCTTCCTGATGATGCTGTCAGAGAGACCGATCTTGCCGATATCGTGGAGCAGGGCAGTGATGCGCAGGTGCTCCAGCTTCCTCCGCGATAGGCCAAGCTCCTTGCCGATGGCCACTGCATGCTTCGATACGTTGCGAGAGTGCCCGTAGGTGTAATGGTCCCTGGCATCCACCGCTGCCGCTAGGGCATAGATGGTGTTCAGGCTTGCCGCTTCCAGATGCTCGACGGTCTCCGAGGCCACCTCGCCCTCTGCTGGTGCAATGCCAGCTAATTCGGAGGCCAAACAGGTCTGGTTTCTACCCCGCTCCTTGGCCTCCCGCATGGCGAGGTCGGCGCTGCGGACCAATGCTTCCCGTGATAGCCCAGCGCCGGGGCAGGAGGCGACACCCAGGCTAACGGTAAGGTTGACGCTCGTGGATGTGCCTTCCAGTGATAAGGCTTGCTCTACTGCTTGGCGCAGCCGTTCCGCCGCCTGGCAGGCATCAGCGCAAGCCGTCTGCGGCAGGATGACGGTGAACTCCTCTCCACCATAGCGGCAGGTGATATCCACCTGTCTGGTATGATCGCGAAGTATTTGACCTACCCGTTTCAGAACGTCATCGCCGGCGACGTGCCCGAAAAGGTCGTTGTAGATTTTGAAATGGTCAAGGTCGAGCATAATCAGGGAGCACTCCCCACCGAAGCGGTGGACGCGCGCCACTTCCTCCTCAAGCCGCTCCTGGAAGTAGCGGTGATTGTAGAGCCCGGTCAGCCCATCAGTGATGGCGCTACGGCTTGCCTCAGCAAATAGCCTGGTGTTCTCCATGCCCACCGCTATCTGACTGGCGATGGCTCTGAGCAGGTCTATTTCATCAGGGCTGAACGCACGGGGATGGCGGCAGGCAACCCCCATCGCACCCAAAATGATGCCTTTTGACCAGAGCGGCACAATGATACTTGATTGCAGCCCCTCCTTCTCTTGCACTGCCCTTATCTTGGCGAGAGTGGGCTGATCAAATAGCTTCTCCGGTGCGACAGTGGACTCTTTCCACTCCATTGCCCTCTCAAGTTCCTCCTGATCCAACTTCAGGCTGCGCATGGTGGCAACAAACTCCTCGGATACCCCTTTATGAGCCTTGAGAATTACTTCCCCCGCTGCCTCATCCATAAGGTATATGTCAGCGGCGTCCGCCTCCATAACCTCAAGCACTTTGTCCAGGGCAATTTCCATAAGCTGTTCAAGGTCCAGGGTCTGGCTCACCGCTTGGGTAACGGCATGGTGAGCCTCGACCCGCTTGGTATAGCGCTGAATCTCCTCCTCTACCCGCTTGCGCTCGGTGATGTCGCGGAAAAGGCCGCGGGTAGCAACGGGCTTGCCATCCTCGAAGCGACAGTTGGCGCTCCCCTCGACTATGATTGTCCTGCCGTCCTTGGTCACGAACGTGGCTTCAATGCGACCAACTTGTTCTCCGGCTATCACACGCTGGAATACCTCCCTGCAGTGCGACAGGCTGTCGGGGTGAATGATGTCGAACAAAGAAAGGCCGGCGATCTCCTCTTCCGTATATCCCAGTGTCTCCCGCCATGCGCGGTTCACATACACCAGGCGGCCGTCAGGAGCCACGCTCTGGATGAGGTCATTGGCGTTGTCAAAGAAGTCCCGCAACCGCTCCTCGCTCTCCTGCAGCGCCTCCTCCGCCAGCTTGCGCTCGGTGGCTTCGCCTAATCGTCTGGCAATAGCGTTGACCAGCGCTCTCTCTTCCTTCAGGAAAGGTCCCTCATCGACTTCTCGTTTTTCTTCCAGATACAAGACCTCCAGAGTACCGATTGCGTCGCCGTGCACTATGATATCGCTAGCCTGCTTCCAGATGGTCTCTCTGAAATTTTCCGTTCGAAATTCCTGACCATCCCAGGTGATCCGCGCGCAAGTGATTTCAGGATACTGCCAGGCTGGGGAAATGAGATCAACCGCACCCTGAAGTATCTCCTCCAACGAAATGCCCTGCTTTTCACAAAGGTTAGAAATGGCATAGAGGCAGTTTAGTTCCTTTACGCGCTCACCCAGATCATGCGTCCGATTCTGCAGCGCCTCCTCCGCGCGCTTGCGCTCGGTGATGTCCCTGACAACGACGGCAAGAGCAGGCTTACCTTCATAGTCAACGGGCTTAAAGCTCATCTCTATCGGCACCCGGTCGCCGTCCCGGTTCAGTATTGCCCCTTCCAGGCGCTCTCGCACCCGTCGGCCCTGCTGCAGCCGTTGCGCTGTTTTCTCAAGGTAGGGAGTAAATTCCGGCGGGGTAAATTTGTCAACCTGCTCTCCAATCAGCTCCTTGCGCTGATACCCCAAAATATGGGCCATCTTGGCGTTGGCGAAGACTATTTCCCCCTCCGAGGTCACCACCAGGTAGCCGTCGTTGATGTCCTCCGCCAGCCGCCGGTGCTTGGCCTCGCTCTGCTGCAGCTCCTCCTCCGCCCGCTTGCGCTCGGTGATGTCGCGGAAAAGGCCCAGTATAAGATGCTGTCCGCGTATGGTTATGGTCGAGGCGCGGATCCTCACCGGAACGATTGTCCCGTCCTTCCTAATGACCTCACCGTCATAGTCGGCAGCGTGGCCTTTTTCAATATGTGCGCCAAATCTCTGTCTGTACTCGTCGGCCTTGCCTGGAGGGTGGAGCTTCGTCTGGTGTATACCGACGATTTCATGGCGGCTCTTCCCCAACAGCGCCTCACCTTGCAAGTTGGTCTCGAGAATCAGCCCCGTCTCGACGTCGGCGAGAAATGCCGCGTCAGTGAGGTCCTCGAATAGATGGCGGTATTTCTCCTCGCTCTCCCGCAGCGCCGCCTCCCTTGCCCTGGTCTGCTCAAAGAGCCTGCCGTTCTCGATAGCCACCGCCAGCAGCGGGGCGACCTCCTCCAGTATCTGTTGCCCTTTTTTGCCGAAGGCGTTTGGCTGGCGGCTGGAAAGGCCGAAGTTCCCAATGACCTCACCTCTGGAGAATAACGGGATGCGGATGACTGACCTCATGCCCTCCCGAAAAAGGGTATCTTCGGTCCAGAACTTCTTCTCTTCAGCGAGGTCGGCAGCGATATAAACCTTTTTGTGGGTGGCAATCCACTCA
Organism: Chloroflexota bacterium; assembly: GCA_030626475.1. GTDB lineage: Bacteria > Chloroflexota > Dehalococcoidia > E44-bin15 > E44-bin15 > JADFVG01. The sequence continues at coordinate 9,309 of DAOUOW010000021.1, forward strand.
GCAGCGGTGCCTTTTAACGGCCTTTCCACCCCCTGAGCAAACTCGGTCTTTGCACCTACGGATAAGGCGAACGCCTTGACCTTATCCCCTTCAATCACGCTAACGGTTGCGCGGTCGAAGGCAACCAGCCCCTTCAGTTGAGTGGCAAAGGTGTCAAAGACCTGGCGCAGGTCAAGGCTGGAGGCGATGGTCTTAATCACCTCGTTGATGGCGGCAAGCTGAGTGTACTCCTGCTTTTGCTCCTCAGCAATGCTCATTTCGCTCCCCTTTCTCAGTCCTACGCTACAGGACTACCTCCCTTATGTCAATCAACCTTTGGTACTACCGGCCAATTGCCGCCGAACCCGTAGACATCTTAACGCCAAGGAGTTGAAGCACAACCGACGTCCCACAATAAATCAGAAAAGCCTCCCTCGGGGGAGAAAGGCTTCTTAGAACCATCTCTGTCTTCGGTAGCCCAGCCATCCTAGCTCCCTGAGAAGCCTTAGACCCGAGGCTTTGCGCCCCCAACCTTTCGGTGGGTTTGCCTTTTCGGTGTTCTATTTGCTTTTATATATTTTGGCAGCATAAATCAAGTTTTGCCATTTGTCAAGCCGTGGAGCGGAACACTGCGGGGCTAGGCCGGCGGTGTTGACCACCTGGGGCGACCATTGTATAATTTCCATTGGAAAGCGGAGCGCACGTTTGGAAGAGATAACCCTTTCGTTAAATGGATTGCAACTAACCGGCAAACCTGGAACCACTATCCTCGAACTAGCTCAACAAAACGACATCTCTATTCCCACCCTGTGCTACGACCCCCATCTCAAACCTGCAGGTGCCTGCCGCGTTTGCCTCGTGGAGAACGAGGCTACCGGCGTCCTCCTGGCATCGTGCGTCACCCCCATTGCCGCGGGCATGGTGATCAATACTGAATCGCCGAAAGTAATCGAGGCGCGACGAACTGTTGTTGAGCTTCTCCTTGCCAGCCATCCCGATGCCTGCATCATCTGCGATGAGGGCAGCAACTGCGAGTTAGGGAAGATCGCTGCCGACCTGGAGATCAGTGAGGTTCGCTACACCCCCATGAGGCATTATTACCCCATAGAGGATACCAATCCCTTCATCGAGAGGGACCTGACTAAATGCATTCTTTGTGGCAAGTGCATCAGGGGTTGCCAGGAATTGCAAGAGGTGGGAGCCATCGACTATGCCTATCGAGGGTTTGATTCCATGCCGGCAACCTCCCTTGAAGTGCCTCTGGAGCAATCCCCATGTATCTTCTGCGGGCTTTGCGTTACCCTGTGTCCTACCGGGGCGCTTTCGGAGAAAATGAGGAAGGATAAGGGCAGGGAGACAAGGCGTGTCCGAACCATCTGCCCCTACTGCGGCTGCGGCTGCGGCATTTATCTTGACATCCGAGACCAGGAAGTGATCGGCGTTTCCCCTGACGGCGACAACCCGGTTAATAACATCTGCCTCTGCGTTAAAGGGCGCTTCGGCTACGATTTCATTAACCACAAGGACAGACTGACCACGCCCCTGGTGAGAAGGAACGGAAATCTGGAGGAGGCAAGCTGGGATGAGGCCCTGGACCTGGTGGCAAGCAAATTGCAGCAGATCAGGGACGAGAGCGGGGCCGACAGCATAGCTTGCTTAAGCTCAGCCAAGAGCACAAACGAGGAGAACTATCTGATGCAGAAGTTCGCCCGCGCCGTGGTCGGCACCAACAATGTTGACCACTGCGCCCGCCTCTGCCACGCGTCAACGGTGGCCGGTCTCGCCTCATCCTACGGAAGTGGGGCAATGACCAATTCCATCGCCGAAATCGAAGATGCCGATGTAATACTGGTCACCGGGAGCAATACCACAGAGAACCACCCCATAATCTCCATTCGGGTTAAGAGAGCAGTCAGGAAAGGGGCGAAGCTGATCGTAGTCGACCCCAGGAAAATCGACCTCACTAAATATGCCACGCTGTGGTTGCGTCAAAATCTGGGGACCGATGTCGCCTGGCTCAATGGCATGATGCACATCATCATTGAGGAGGGGCTGTGGGACGAGGATTACGTTAAGACCAGGACGGAAAACTTTGACGCCCTTAAGGAAACGGTGAAGAAATATACCCCCGAATTCGTAGAAAAGGTCACCGGCATTCCTCAAGATATGTTGCGGGAAGCTGCCCGCATCTACGCCTCAGGGAAGAAGGCGTCCATCCTCTTTGCTATGGGCATCACCCAGCATAGCACGGGAACCGACAATGTAAAATCGATAGCCAACCTCGCCATGCTGTGCGGGAATGTGGGCATTGAAAGCGCCGGCGTCAATCCCCTCCGGGGGCAGAATAATGTTCAGGGTGCCTGCGATATGGGCGCTCTGCCCAATGTCTTTCCCGGCTATCAAGCGGTTGGCGACCAGCAGGTGGTGTCGAAGTTTGAAACCGCCTGGGGGAAAAAGCTTTCCACTAACCCGGGATTGACCGTGGTAGAGATGATGAACGCTGCCGAGGAAGGCAAGATAAGGGCGATGTATCTCATGGGTGAGAACCCCATGATCAGCGACCCCGACCTAAAACATGTGGAAGCCGCCCTCAAGAAGCTGGACTTCCTCGTCGTCCAGGACATCTTCCTCACTGAGGCAGCCGAGCTCGCCGACGTGGTGCTTCCCGCTGTTACCTTCGCTGAGAGGGATGGAACGTTTACCAATACCGAGAGAAAGGTGCAAAGGATAAGAGAGGCGATAAATCCTGTTGGTGAAGCGAGGCCAGATTGGCAGATCATCTGCCAGCTTGCCTCCAGGATGGGCGATGACATGAATTACCAGCACCCCTCCGAGATCATGGAGGAGATCGCTAAATTGACCCCCAGCTACGGAGGCATCTATTACGACAGATTGGAAAACGGAGGGCTACAGTGGCCCTGCCCCGATAGGGAGCACCCAGGAACGAAGTATTTACATAAAGATAGATTCACCCGCGGCCTGGGGCTGTTTCAAGCTATAGAGTACATACCGCCAGCGGAAATGCCCGATGAGGATTACCCCTATTTCCTTTCCACAGGACGAGTGTATTACCACTTCCACACCGGCTCCATGACCCGCAGAAGCCAGGGGCTGGATGAAATCTATCCTCACGCCTTGGCTGAAATAAACCCCGCAGACGCCAGGGAGCTCGGAGTAGAGGATGGGGCCATGGTCAAGGTAACGTCGCGTCGTGGCGAGGTGGAAGTGGAAGCCATGCTCACGGAGAGGGTGCCCCAGGGGATGATCTTCATGAGCTTCCACTTCAGCGAGGCAGCAGCAAATGTGCTGACCAATCCCGCCCTCGACCCGGTGGCCAAGATTCCGGAATTGAAGGTCTGTGCCGTCAGGGTGGAGAAGGCCTAGGGAGAAATGCGATGCAAGTCACAGCCATAGACCAGGGAAAACTGGAGCAAGTCCTAACCAAATATGAAGGACAGGAAGGAGTCTTGATCTCCGTACTGCAAGAGGTTCAAGGGGAGTTTGGCTATGTGCCCAAGGAAGTAATAGAGAACATTGCTGGTGCCTTAAAGCTATTCCCGAGCCAGGTTTACGGCGTGGTTACCTTCTATGCCCAGTTTTACTTGACCCCTCGGGGCAGAAACACTATTAAGGTCTGTGAAGGCACCGCCTGCCATGTTCAAGGGGCAACGTCAGTGCTACGCGAGCTCAAGACTAAATTAGGCGTTGCAGAAGGAGGAACAACGGATGACCTCAAGTTCAACTTGGAGAGCGTCCGTTGTCTGGGCACCTGTTTCCTGGCCCCGGTGGTGATGATTAACCAAGACTACTACGGCAAACTCCAACCTCGGGATATCGAGGATATCATAAAGCACTACGATTGAGCGTGAGGCAGGTTTATTGTGAAAATAGGCACGCCGGATGAATTGAGGTCTTTTCGAGAGTCAATAGTGGCTCAAATGGACCCCCAAAAGTTATGTGTCAGGATATGCATGACCGGATGCCGCGCCTATGGAGCTGTGAGAATCAGGGACGCTTTTCTCGAGGAGATCAAGGGGCGCGGGCTGGAAAAGGAGATCGACATTAGGGAAACCGGGTGCCACGGCTTTTGCGCCCGAGCACCGGTTATTACCATCGATCCCAGAGACATATTCTATCAACAATTAACCGCCGAGGACGTGCCTGAGATTATAGACCAGACCTTGATCAAAGGCGAGATTATCGATCGCCTGGTTTATGCTGACCCAGCAACAGGTGAGAAGTTCCCGTTCAACGCTGATGTCCCCTTCTACAAAAACCAGACAAAGAATGTGCTTCGCAACTGCGGCGTGATCGACCCCCGAAATATATCCCATTATATTGCCCGCGATGGGTATGCTGCCCTGAGCAAGGCGCTTACCACCATGACCCCAGAGGAGATCATCGACACTGTGGAGCAGTCTGGGTTGAGAGGACGTGGGGGCGCTGGTTTCCCCACAGGGAGGAAATGGCGCTTTGTCAGGGAGGCCCGCGGCGATACCAAGTATGTTGTTTGCAATGGTGATGAAGGAGACCCCGGTGCCTTTATGGATCGGGCGGTGATGGAGGGCGATCCTCACAGCGTTCTTGAGGGAATGCTCATTGCCGCTTATGCCATGGGGGTAGAGGTGGGCTACATCTATGTCCGTGCCGAGTATCCCATAGCAGTAGAGCACCTAAAAATCGCCATCGCCCAGGCGCAGGAGCTGGGTCTTTTGGGCGAAAAAATCCTCGGCTCCGGGTTCAACTTCGAAATAAGGATCAAAGAGGGTGCTGGAGCCTTCGTTTGTGGCGAGGAAACAGCGCTCATAGCATCGATAGAAGGTAAAAGAGGCATGCCCCGTCCCCGCCCCCCATTCCCAGCCCAATCCGGTCTATGGGATAAGCCGACCAATATCAATAATGTGGAGACCAATGCCAATGTGCCCCTCATCATCCTCAAGGGCTCCGAGTGGTATGCTAGCATCGGCACCGAAAGAAGCAAGGGAACAAAGATATTCTCACTAGCAGGCAAAATCAATAATACTGGCCTGGTGGAGGTTCCCATAGGTACACCCGTGAGAAAGGTTATCTATGATATCGGGGGTGGCATACCGGGGGGCAGAAGGTTAAAGGCAGTCCAAACAGGTGGTCCCTCGGGGGGGTTTGTGCCCGAAGAACACCTAGACCTGCCCATTGACTACGACACCCTGCAGGCCATCGGCTCTATCATGGGCTCGGGGGGAATGGTGGTTATGGATGAGGACACATGTATGGTGGATGTAGCCCGGTTCTTCCTCGAGTTCACTAATGATGAATCCTGCGGTAAATGCTCCATCTGCCGCCTGGGGAGCCAACAGATGCTAGATACGCTGACCCGAATCACTCAAGGAGAAGGGCGTGAGGAGGATATAGAATTGCTTGTCGAGCTGGGCAAGCAGGTTCTGGATATCTCCCTCTGCGGTCTGGGACGCACCCTCCCTAACCCGGTGCTCACATCCACAAACTACTTTCGGGATGAATATGACGCCCACATAAAGGAGAAACGGTGCCCTGCGCTGGTGTGTGATGCGCTTGTCTCTTACTATATCCTGGCTGAAAAGTGCGAAGGTTGCATGATTTGCCTCCGCAATTGCCCCAGCGAGGCGATTATGGGGGGCAAGAGGATGGTGCATGTTATCGATCAGAGTAAGTGCACCAAATGCGGCACGTGCCTCAGCTTGTGCCCGACCCGCTTCAGTGCGGTAGTAAAGGTTTCAGGAGAGCAAATCCCGGTGCCTGAGGAGCCTATCCCGGTGGCACCTCGTAAGCCAAAGGCTGCTTGACATGCGCCATGTAGCGATGAAAGGGGGTAAAGGATGAAGACCATCACCGAGCAGAAGCCCTTTGAGGAAATCGAGGAAACCCTGGGCCAAGCGACGAGGGTTTATCTGATAGGATGTGGCACCTGCGCTACAACATGCCACACGGGGGGTAAAGCAGAAGTCCTCCAGATGAAGGATAAGCTCAGTGAGATCGGTAAAGAGGTTACTGGGTGGATGGTGATCCCTACTGCGTGTGATGATCTGACCAGGGAGGCCCTGGAGGAAAACGCTCAAGCCGTTGACAGAGCGGAAGCTCTCCTGGTGATGACCTGCGCCTTTGGGGTGCAGACAGTCGCCCGGTTCACAGATAAGCCTGTATACCCGGCGCTAAACACCCTCTTCATCGGAAAGGAAGACCTGCCAGCGCATTTTTCCGAGATTTGCATCCAGTGTGGGAACTGCATCCTGGGGAGAACGGCTGGCATCTGTCCCATGACCGCCTGCCCCAAGGGGTTGGTTAACGGCCCCTGTGGTGGCTACAGGGACGGAATGTGCGAAGTAGATCCAAACAGGGAATGCGCCTGGATCCAGATTTATAACCGGCTCAAGGAGATGAACCAGTTAGAAAAGCTCTCTGTAGTGCAACCACTGAAGGATTATTCTAAGATGGCTCATCCCCGTGCTGTCAGCACCAGACGCTAGTCGAGAATCGACGAAGAGACCTTCAGGTCACACCCATTCCTTGCCTACTGGGCAGAAAGCCTAAAAAATAAAGACTACCAAAAAGTATGATAGCCATAAGTATCGACAAGCTGTCTGGCTTCACTGTACTCAATCCGCGCGACCGCGGTCACCCCCGCGCCGTGGAAGCAGACAACCGTGCCCTCGGACTGGCCAAACCGCGGCATGAACACCCACATCCAATAAATCCCGCCGACCTGGTTCGTGGGCTCATACTGCAAGGGCGGCCCAGGATCTATGTAGAGGCAGTCCACGACGTAGCAGGCTGCGTTCGCGTAGTCCGGATCAACCAGATTGATTACTACGGCTTGGGCCATGCCCACACTAATGGTATTGTACACCTCGGCAGGACTCGAGGCCAGGGCAATGTGCTCTTCCTCTTCCTCCTCTGCCAACTCACAAGACACGGCCAATATCAGCGTCATTGCCAACAATCCCACAAGACAAATTCTGAACGCTCTCGCTCCCATTCTGCCCCCTATCTCATTTTGATTTTAAAAGCACAGCACCAGAGTGTATAATGAAATTTATAGAAATGTGCACCAGGGTCTAGCTCAGCGATCCGAAGCCCACTTTCATAGCCCGGCAGCATCCAGCACCGCAGGCACCATCTTCTCCCAACCGATAGCCATAATATGAACCCCCTGGCACAACGGCTTCATATCCTTGATCAGGCGCGCTGCTATCTCGATGCTTTGTTGCCGCTTATTTTCAGCTTGATCCATCTCTTCTATAAGAGTATCAGGGACATGCACGCCGGCGACGTTCTTATTCATGAAGCGAGCCATACCTGCTGACTTTAGAAGGACAATACCCAGCATTACCGGCACCTTGAGGTGCTTTATCTGCTGCATAAACCTCTCGAATTCTTCAGGCTGGTACACGGCCTGGGTCTGAAAGAACTGCGCCCCCGCTTTGACCTTCTTCTCCATTTTGATGATCTGGGGCTCAAGAGGATTAGCCCCGGGGGTCACTACCGCCCCCAAGAAAAAGCGAGGGCTCCCTTTCAGCTCCTTTCCTGCCAGGTCTCGCCCCTGCTGCAAAAGGATGGCAGTCTCAAGCAGGGAAACGGAATCGAGGTCAAATACCGACTTGGCATCGGGGTGGTCGCCCAAGGAAACATGGTCACCGGTGAGGCAAAGCACATTCTCAATCCCGAGAATAGAGGCCGAGAGCAGGTCGGATTGGAGGGCAATGCGATTGCGATCGCGGCAGGTCATCTGAAAAACAGGCTCGAGCCCCCGCTCCTGCAGCAGACGACAGGTTGCCAGGGAGCCCAATCTCATTACCGAACTTTGCTGGTCGGTGACATTGATTGCATCCACCCTCCCACCGAGCAACTCAGCATCCTCAAGCATCTCCTCGATATCCACACCTTTAGGCGGGCCGATCTCTGCGGTGACCACAAACTTGCCCGACTTAAGCGCTTCACTGAGATTGCTCATAACCCGCCCTCCTGCCGGTGAAGTCGGTTCAAAGGATACTATGGAGCGGCTATCCCGTCAAGGGTTTTCTATGGGACAAGCCGCCATCATTCCCCCATAATCTGCAAAACGATCTCTCTGGAGCGGGGGCGATTATCGAAATCCACGACCACGATCTGCTGCCAGGTGCCCAGTACCAGGCTCTTGTTGGTGAAAGGCACTGTCAGCGAGGGGCCCAAAATAGAGGCGCGCACGTGAGAAAAACCATTCCCATCGCCCCAGGCGCGGTCATGCTGGTAAGGGATGCTTCTGGGAATAGTCCTCTCCCACATGTCTTGAAAATCGCTGAGGAGCCCGGACTCAAACTCGATGGTGGAGACGCCAGCCGTTGAACCTGCCACAAATACGGTTACTGTTCCCGAATCGATGCCCGAACCAGAAACCTCCTGTTTAACCTGGTGGGTGATGTCAATAAGATCGCAGTTCCCCTTTGTGCTGAAACCTATTTTCTTTGTCACCACCATCTTCATTGCCTCCTTGTTCGCCTTTTCGCCTTTTCGTCCTTTACGCCTTACCAGATGATGTCCTTCAAATCAAATACCGGCCCGTCCCGGCACACAAACCTCATGCCTGCTTTTGTCTCTATGGCGCAGCCGTAGCAAGCGCCAAATCCACAGCCCATCCTCACCTCCATGGAGACCTGAACCGATTTTTCGCCTTTTTCGCCCTTAATTATAGGGGCTATCGCCTTATACATAGCAAGAGGGCCACAGGCAAAGATTTGATCCGCCTCAAGGGCAAGCTCAGCCAATAGGTCGGTCACCATGCCTCTTCTCCCTGCTGAGCCATCCTCAGTAGCCACCACAAGCTTCACTTCAGGGAGGAGTAGGTGGGAGGGATAAAGCTGAGCCTTACTTTGAGCCCCCAAGACCAGCGTAACCTGAGCACCGTCAGCAATCCCCTTTTCGGCAACGGCAACCAGGGGGGCGATACCAATGCCCCCGGCAAGCAATAGCAAAGCGCGGGAGCGGGAGCTTATCTCAAAACCATGACCCAGCGGTCCCAGGAGATCGAGCATATCCCCTTCACCGCGCTCAGCAAGCCACTTTGTCCCGCGACCGACAACGGTGAACAGGAGGGCGAGCCGAGTAGGGGAGGAAAGGGGAGCCACTCGATGAATGCTGAAGGGGCGTCTCAATAACGGATCATAGCCTTCGCTGGTGCGCACCATGACAAACTGCCCCGGCTGGGCTGTGGTGGCGATCTCAGGGGCCTGGACCCAGAGAAGGTAGACGCCGGGGAGGATCTCTTCATTGGAACGGACAGGAGCAAGAATTTGCCTCAGCTTATCCCCCTAGGAAAACATCGCACTGGAATTTGCGTCAGGTTAAATATCCCGTCAGCGGCTGAACGGAGAAGGTCTGGACACCATTGACCAAGGCCTCCACCGCAGCCCTTGTGGTATCCAAGGAAGTAAAGCACGGGATGCGCTTCTCGGCGGCGGCGCGTCGAATCTCAAAGCCATCCCGCAGCGGGGTGCGCTCACCAGTAACGGTATTGACCACGCTGCCGACGGTGCCATCGCGAATGATGTCCAGCACATTGGGGTGTCCCTCGCTCAGCTTCTTGCTGATCATGGTCACGGGAAGCCCCAGCGCCTCGATCATGGCCGCCGTGCCCTCCGTGGCGTAGAGCTTATAGTCCAGTGCCGAAAGCTCTCTGATGATGGATACTGCTTCAGGCTTATCCTTATCAGCGATGCTGAGCAGTATCGATCCCGCGCCGGGCAGCATCAGGTCGGCGGCAAGTAGCGCCTTCGCCAGAGCAGCGCCAAAGGTGTAATCTATCCCCATGACCTCGCCCGTTGATTTCATCTCCGGACCAAGATAGGTGTCGACACCACTTAGCTTGGACATGGAGAAAACCGGCGCCTTAATGGCGATGAGGTTTTGCCTCGGCCACAGCCCCCCTTCGTATCCCTGCTCCTTCAGGCTCTGGCCCAGCATCACCTTGGTCGCAACCCTGACCATGGGCACCCCGGTGACCTTGGAGAGAAAGGGGACTGTCCTGCTGGCGCGCGGGTTGGTCTCCAGAACATAGACCGTGGAGCTACCGTCATCGTTGGGCATGATCACATACTGGATATTCATCAGCCCTTTCACCTGGAGCGCCAGGCCAATCTGAATCGAATAGTCCACAATGGTTTCCACTTCCTCGTCGGTCAGATTTACCCCAGGGTAGACCGCCATCGAGTCCCCGCTGTGCACCCCAGCCCGCTCGATATGCTCCATGATCCCGGGGATAAGCACCCGCTCCCCATCGCAGATGGCATCCGCCTCCACCTCTTTCCCCTCCAGATACTTGTCAATGAGCACTGGATGTCTGGAGTCCAGCTCCATGGCCAGGGTCATGTAGTGGATCAGCTCGCTGGCATTATGCACGATCTCCATCGCCCTGCCCCCCAGCACGTAGCTGGGACGAACCAGAACCGGGTAGCCAATGAGCTTAGCCACATTGAGCGCCCCTTCGACGGCGGTGGCAGCGCCGCCCGGAGGCTGGGGGATGCCCAGCCTGTCCATCAGATTCTCAAAACGCTGGCGGTCCTCGGCCTCATCGATGGCCTCGGCGCTGGAGCCCAGGATGGGCATGCCACTGCGGGCCAACGGATCGGCAAGGTTAATCGCCGTTTGCCCGCCAAATTGCACAATGGAGGAGGGGATGAGACCTCTGGGGAGACCTTCAAGCTCGATGCCCTCGTTCTCCAGAATATCGCGTACGCTCTCTTCGTCCAGGGACTCAAAGTAGAGGCGGTCTGAGGTATCGAAGTCGGTGGAAACCGTCTCCGGGTTGGAATTGATGATGATGCTCTTGAAGCCTGCGTCCTGAAGCGCCCACGCAGAGTGGACGCTGCAATAGTCGAATTCGATGCCCTGACCGATGCGAATGGGGCCGCTGCCGATGACCACCGCCTTATTCCCCTCCAGGGGCTCGGCCTCGTTCTCCTTCTCATAGGTGCTGTAGAAGTAGGGGGTCTGGGCGGCAAACTCGGCGGCACAGGTGTCCACCAATTTATAGACGGGCAAGATTTGCCACTGGCGGCGCAGCTCCCTGACCTGCTCCGGCAGCCTGTCGGCCAGAGTCCCTATCTGCTCATCGGAGAACCCGAGGCGCTTTGCTTCCCACATGAGCTGGGGCGTCAGCGTCTCGGAGAGGAGGCGCTTCTCCATATCAATGATGTTCTGGAACTTGTACATGAACCAGGGGTCGATCCCCGTCTCGCAGGCGAGTTCATCGGGGCTCACCCCCCTTCTCAGCGAGCCCATTATGCCCCAGAGGCGGAGGTCATTGGGCTCCAGCGGGAAGCGGTCCTTCCAGTTTGGGTCCTCCCAGAGCAGGGACTTAGCCCCCGTCTCCAGGGAGCGCACCGCCTTCTGGATCGCCGCCTCAAAGCAGCGGTCAATGGCCATCACCTCCCCGGTGGCTTTCATCTGGGTGCCGAGGTTGCGGTCGCCCAAGGCGAACTTGTCGAACGGCCAGCGCGGGATCTTGACCACGCAGTAGTCCAGGGCGGGCTCGAAGGCAGCCATAGTCTTGCCCGTCACCTGGTTCAATATCTCGTCCAGCCTGCGGCCAACCGCTATCTTGGCCGCAACGCGGGCGATGGGATAGCCGGTTGCCTTGGAGGCCAGGGCTGAACTGCGGCTGACACGGGGATTGACCTCGATGACATAGTAGGGAGGGCAGCCGTTCTGCAGGTGGTCATAAACCTCGCTGCTTCCCCCCGGCGGCCATCGCTCCGCCACCATCGGCGCTGGTGCCAGGGCAAACTGGATATTGCATCCGCCTTCAACCCCAAGGGCTTTGATGATCTTGATGCTCGCCGAACGGAGCATCTGATGCTCTTTATCGGAGAGGGTCTGAGTTGGAGCGATCACGATGCTATCGCCGGTGTGAACCCCCATGGGGTCGATGTTCTCCATGCTGCAGACGGTGATGCAATTGTCGTCGGCGTCGCGCATCACCTCATACTCGATCTCCTTCCAGCCGACAACGCTTTTTTCGATAAGCACCTGATGAATGGGGCTCACCGCCAGCCCGGTGGCGGCGATGTGTTCAAACTCCTCCATGCTGGTGGCATGGCCGCCGCCGGTGCCGCCAAGGGTGTATGCCGGGCGAATCACCACCGGCAGACCGATGGCCTCGACTGCCTGGCGCGCCTCCTCTATATTCCAAGCGATGTAGCTTTCGGGGACCGGCTCGCCAATCTCGGCGAGCATCTCCTTGAACAGCTCCCTGTCCTCCGCCTTGCGGATGGTGTCGATGGGGGTGCCCAGGGAGCGCACGTTGTATTTATCGAGGATGCCGGCATTTGCCAGGTCAACGGCGAGGTTGAGCCCCGTCTGCCCGCCAAGGGTGGGGAGAAGCCCATCGGGGCGCTCGCGCTCAATTATTCGCCCCACAACACCCACCGTCAGCGGCTCAATGTAAACTATGTCGGCGATGCCGGCATCGGTCATGATGGTGGCCGGGTTGGAGTTGACCAGGACGGAGGTAACGCCCTCCTCCCTGAGCGCCTTGCACGCCTGGGTGCCGGCGTAGTCAAACTCCGCCGCCTGCCCGATGACAATGGGCCCGGAGCCAATCACGAGGACCTTAGAGATTTTGGTCATACTCACTAGTTTTTCCACCCCATCTGCTCTTCATCAATTCTAACCAACTGTCGCACACCTTTCCCTTCAAAGATACCAGGCTCGATCGGATTTAACGCGAAAGGATTATGATAGATTGCTAGGTTGCTTTCTATTCCATCTTCAGTGAACTTTTCTCTGTGAACAGCAGTAGCACTCAAGAGGCGTTTGCGCTGAGGATGATAGAAACCATCGGATTCGCGGAACGGCTCTAGCTCACCTATTGGCCCCTCACTCGATATGGTAACGTGATGAGACAGCG
>DAOUOW010000003.1 GCA_030626475.1 Chloroflexota bacterium
CTCAATGGGAGGCTCAGCACCCTTGATCGCCGTATCTGGGTCCTTGAGCCCAGCGCCAGTGATGATGCAAACCACCTTTTTGCCCTTGAGGCTGATACCCTGTCCCGCCACCTTGATCAGACCGGCCACCGAGGCGGCTGAAGCCGGCTCGCCGAAGATGCCCTCCTCACGGGCAAGAAGCCTGTAGGCGGAAAGGATTTCATCATCGGTGACGAGGTCAATGAGCCCGCGGGACTCATCCCTGGCGGCGACCGCCTCCTTCCAGCTTGCCGGATTGCCGATGCGGATCGCCGAAGCTATCGTCCTCGGCTCCTCGATAACCTTACCCTGAACGATGGGGGCTGCCCCCTCAGCCTGAAATCCCATCATGTGGGGAGTGCTCTTTGCCTTCCCCGCCCCATGATATTCCGCAAACCCCCTCCAGTAGGCGGTAATATTGCCCGCATTACCCACGGGAATGAAAAGGTAGTCAGGGGCATCGCCCAGGCTATCGACGATCTCGAAGGCAGCGGTCTTCTGCCCTTCGAGGCGATGGGGGTTGATGGAATTGACCACAGTTATGGGATGCTTCTGGCTCAGGGTGCGCACCAGGCTCAATGCCTGATCGAAGGAGCCATCGATGGCGATGATCCTCGCCCCATAAACTAAAGCCTGGGCCAGCTTCCCCAGGGCAATCCCTCCCTGAGGCACAATGACAAAGGTGCTAAGCCCGAATCCGGCGCCATAGGCTGCGGCCGAGGCGCTGGTATTGCCCGTGGAGGCGCAGATAATGGCGCGGCTCCCCCCTTCCACCGCCTTGGCCACTGCCACCACCATCCCCCGATCCTTGAACGAGCCTGTGGGGTTGCACCCCTCCAGCTTGAAGTAAAGCTCGCAGCCAAACTCCTTCTCTATTTGCCGCGACCGGACCAGGGGTGTATCCCCCTCGCCCAGGGTTATCATCGGGGTCTTGGCGGTGATGGGCAAGAATTCACGGTATCGGGCTAAAACGCCTTTTTCAACCGCCATAGCTAATCCTCAACCCGGACGAAGTTGGAGACCTCCTTTACCACCTCAAGTCGCTCTATCTCCGCCATAGCCTTTTGCATCGCGCTCTCCTGAGCGGGGTAGGTCATGAGCACAATCTGGGCACTCTTGGTGGCGACATCGGTCTCCCTTTGAATCACCGAGGAGATGCTGATCTGGAGGTCGCCCAGAATCTTGGAGATCTGCGCCAGCACGCCGGGGAGGTCGACGGTGCTCAAGCGGAGATAATATCTGGTCTCGATTTCAGAGATTGGTCGTATCTTTTTCCCCGGTTCCAGCCTGAGGCTGGAGGTGATGCTCACCCCGAGGTTGATTCTCTGCCCCAAATTGATGACATCGGCGATTACTGCGCTTGAGGTTGGCGAGGCACCAGCCCCCTGGCCATAGAAGATAACCCTGCCCACCAGGTCGCCCTCCACCTGAACGGCATTATAGACACCATCCACCTTGGCCAGGAGGAGGTCTTCAGGAATAAATACCGGATGAACGCGAACTTCAATCGAGCCGTCCTTCTCCTTGGCAATGGCGAGCAGCTTTATGGCGTAGCCCAGCTCCCTGGCATATCTGAAATCGCGGGAACTGAGGCGGGAGATGCCTTCGTGGTAAACGTCCTGAGGGCGAACCTCAGCGTGAAACGCCAGGGTGGCCAAAATGGCAAGCTTATAGGCGGCATCAATGCCCTCGATATCGTTTGCCGGGTCAGGTTCAGCGTAACCCATCTTTTGCGCTTGCTTTAGCGCCGATGAGAAATCCAGCCCCTCGGATGCCATTCTGGTGAGAATATAGTTAGTGGTACCGTTGATGATGGCATAGATGGCCGAGATCTTGTTAGCCAAAAGGTCCTGCTTGAAGGGGGCAATGAGCGGGATGCCTCCACCTACGCTGGCCTCATAGAGGATGTCGACCCCCTTTTCCTGAGCCAGGGAGATGAGCTCCGGGCCATGCTTTGAGATGACCTCCTTATTGGCGGTGACCACATGCTTCCCCTTAAGGATAGCTTCCTTTATCAACTCAAGCGCCGGGCTCTCGCCACCGATAACCTCAATCACGATGTCTATCTCAGGGTCGTCGAGGATCTCCCGAGGATCAGTGGTAAGGAGGTGAGGCTCCACCTTCACCGCCCGCCTCTTGGCCGGCTCACGCACCAGTATTTTCCTCAGCCTTAGCGGGCATCCCACCTGGCTGGCGATAGCCTCCTCCCTCTCCATCAGGGCCTTAGCCACGCCGCTGCCAATAACCCCCAGCCCCATCAGCCCAATGCCAATGCTCTCCCTTTCCCCCAAGATAGAACCTCCCTAATCGAGCCGCCCTATGGCCCATTCATATACCTCGTCCAGATCGAGGTTGGACTTGCGCTTCACCTTCTCTTCTCTCTCCGCTGCGAGCCAGTCGCTAAATGCTCTGGCTTTAAGCTGCTCCCTGGTCGCCTCATCCAGCGCCCGGTTCTCCTCCCGCTCCAGTACCTTGATTATATAGTATCCCCCGTCTGGGGCAAAAGGCTGGCTCACTTCATCCAGCTCAAGGTTGAAGGCAACATCATCGAACACCTCGCCCCTGAGCCCCTCGGGGAACCAGCCCAGGTCGCCACCATTTTCCTTGGACACCGGATCCAGATTAAATTCCTCCGCGGCAAGAGATGCGAAATCCTCGCCCCCTTCCAGCCTCTCGAGCACCGTTTGCGCAACCTCCTCAGTAGCTACCAGGATGCCCTGAACATGAAGCTGAAGCATCTCCTCGGGCACCTGCTCCCTGAGGTATTCATCCAGCCTGCCCTGCAACAGATCATACCCCACAAACCATCGATAGTGCTCATCGGAAACCCCCTGAAGAGCAAGCTCCTGCTGGTAGCGCTCCTCAAACTCCTCCTCAGTTACCTCCTCATCCTCGGGGAAGAGTATGCTTTTGATCTCCTCGGTGATATCATCATCGGTGACACCAAACCCAAACTCCTCAGCCCACTGCCTCATCAGCTCATGGTGCTCCAACATGAGGAGGGGGGTTGCAGGAGAACCCTGGGGATAGGCACGAAGCATGTCAAGATAGTCACTACGGGTGAATTTGACGGTAGCTATCGTACCATGCACTGTTGACAGCACCTCTCTTGGCATGGCAATCCAGTAGCGATAGGCTCCGACAGCTATGATTCCTATGACTACGGCAATGACCAGAGCGCCAAGTACAACAATAAAGCGCCGCCTTCGCCTCTCCTGCTGCCACCGCGCCAGGCGACGCCTAGTGGTGATCTCCCGGCTGGGCGGTGCCTTCCGCTTTTTCGCCATTTTTTCGCACTAAGGCACAAGAGCAGTTGAGCGCTTTGGGAGGGGTCTTAAACTGGGAAAGTTAGTCCCTTACCCCCACCCCTCCGGTCTTGCGGATATGAGTTGGGGTAAACGGTAATAAGGCAAGATGCCGCGCCCTCTTCACCGCCACCGCTAACGCCCGCTGGTGCTTGGCACAGGTGCCCGTCCTGCGCCGAGGCTCGATCTTCCCCCGATCTGAGATATAGCGGCGCAACTGCGAAGGTTCCTTATAATCGATAATATCAACCTTAGCCACACAGAAGGCGCACACCCTGCGCTTGGGTATATATCTCCTGCCCCCGCCTCTAACTTTTCTCGGCTTTCCCCGCTTTATAGGCATTTTTCGATGCTATCCGCCTTGCTTCTAAATTTCGACTTCGCCCCCCACGGTGTCCAACCGTCTTAGAATGGGAGCTCCTCAGGCTCGACCTCCCCCTCTACACCCTCCTCAGGAAGAGGAGCAGCCTCTTCAGGAAGGGGAGCAGCCCCAGGGCGATCGAGGAAAATTACACGATTAGCCACAATCTCATTGGTAAAACGCCGCTGCCCATCCTGCCCCTCCCAGGTACGGGTTCTCAGCCTGCCCTCAACATAGGCCCGCCGACCTTTAGCTAGAAACTGATTGCAAGTCTCCGCCAGCCTTCTCCAGGCAACCACTCTGAACCACTCCGTCTCTTGCCTTCTTTCCCCTTCAGGGGTAGTGGATGTCCACGAGGTAGCAATAGAAAAAGTGGTTACCGGACTTCCGCTGGGGGGTAAAACGCATCTCAGGATCGGTCCCAAGGTTGCCAATGACCATAACTTTGTTCAAACTCGCCATGCCCCCGCGCTCCTTTCCAAAATGATTCTCTACTCGCTCAACCTCACCAACAAATGGCGCAGGACCTCCTCCGAGATCCTCAAGCTTGCTTCAAGGTCAGCAGTCAACCCGGGGTCCATCTTGAAGTGAGTCAGTACGTAGTTGCCCTCCATAAAATCCTTTATCGGGTAAGCAAGCTTCCTTCTCCCCCATTGACTCACTTCAGTGATAGAACCACCTCTCTCAACGATGAATCGGCTTATCTTGTCCAAAGTGGCAGGGATCTCCTCTTCGGCGACCTCTGGACTGATAATCACTACCAGCTCATAGTCGCGCAAGCTATCACCCCCTACATTCAATGCCGACTCCATTTTTGGCCATTATACATGAAAAAGGCACCAGCAACAACACTAATCACTGAGACCAGGCACAGGGAAACGGCTACAGAGGTCTTCTACCTCCTGGCGCACTTCCTTATATGTCTTGTCATCACCGATATTGGTGACGACCTTGATGATGAGCTGTGCAATGCGCGTCATCTCATCAGGGCCAAAGCCGCGGCTGGTCACTGCCGGCGTGCCGAACCTGATGCCACTGGTGACCCGGGGGGGACGAGGGTCGAAGGGAATGGCATTGCGGTTAGCAACGATGCCTGCAGCCTCAAGGGCTTCCTCTGCTGCCTTGCCCGTTATCCCCAGGTCGCGGAGATCAACGAGCAGGAGGTGATTGTCCGTGCCCCCAGAGACGACGCGAAGCCCCCCTCGCTGAAGCTCGCTGGCCAAAAGCCGAGCATTGTCGAGCACGGCCTGCTGATAGCTCACGAACTCCGGCTTCATCGCCTCGCCAAAGCAAACCGCCTTGGCGGCTATGATATGCATCAAAGGACCACCCTGAGCCTCAGGGCAGACCGCATCATCTAAGCGGGAGGCAAACTCTGCCGTGGACAACAGGAAGCCACCTCGCGGACCGCGCAGGGTCTTATGGGTGGTAGAGGAAACTATGTCAGCGTGGGGAACAGGGCTGGGATGCATCCCTGCAGCGACAAGCCCTGCGATGTGAGCCATGTCCACCAGCAGCCTGGCTCCGACGAGGTCGGCGATGTGACGAAAGCGCTCAAAGTCGATGACCCTGGAGTAGGCACTGGCCCCAGCGAGGATGAGCTTGGGTCTGTGCTCCCGGGCGATCCTTTCCACCTCATCATAGTCCAGGAGTTCCGTTTCACGGTCGACGCCATAGGGAATAAAGCGATAGAGCTTGCCCGAGAAGCTGACTAGGCTGCCATGGGTGAGATGCCCACCATGGTCTAGCTTCATTGCCATGAAGCCAGACCCCGGTTGGAGCAGGACGAAGTATGCCGCCATGTTCGCCTGGGTCCCGCTGTGGGGCTGGACATTGGCATACTCAGCGTGAAAGAGTCTCTTTGCCCGCTCCCGGGCCAGCTCCTCCGCCACGTCAACCTCACTGCACCCGCCGTAATAGCGATGCTGAGGGTAGCCCTCAGCATACTTGTCAGTGAGCACAGAGGCCATCGCTTCCAGAACCGCCCTCGAGGCATGGTTTTCGGCAGCGATGAGCCCGATGGTATCCTGCTGCCGCCTCTGCTCGCGACTGATAACCTGCCAAAGCTCTGGATCGCTATGCTCTAAAACACCCATTGACATTACCTCTTAAAAAAGAAATCCACGCAATTTCTTGGCGTGGCAGTTGAGTCCATTAACTATTCTCGCTGCTTTTCACCAAAATAAGCTTTACCACCCTGGCGCCCAATCCGATACTTCTCTTCCAGTTTCGACGGTAGTTTACCTCCCCATCACTTCCTTGTCAACAACCCGATCTCGATGAGGGCCAGGAGCCCGCCAGAGACCAGGGAATGCCCGCCGAGGATGACCGGGATCGGGGCCCCCAGGGCTGCCTCGGTAAACTGGCGAACAAAGGGATTATCTATCTTCTCCGGCTGCCCCAGGTCGGAATAGAAGCGGTCAGGACGTGAGGGCTCAAGCCCGAAATGGGCAAAGATGACCCTGGAGTCGATAAAGGCGGCATCGCCGAGGCGAGCCAAGGTTTCAAAGAAGCGCTGAGGTGTTACCTGCTCCCAGTAGAAGCCGAGGATGGAACAAGCCTCGCCCCGCCGCTGGCGCTCATCGGCACGCAGGCTCCGCTCCTCAGCCAGCAGCCGCACCCGGCAAGCGGTCCCGGTCTCCATTTGCGACCAAACATGGCTGCCAACCCGCCCCGCCACCACGACCTGAGCATTCTCATCGTTGAAGCAGCTTATCACTCGCTCCAGGCGAGAGGTATCGAGGTCTAGGCCCGCCACACAGGCTTGGGTGTAGCTGCCGACGCCGGGGTGCAGCTTGAGGATGAAGAGGTCAGCGGGGGTATCAATGTCAAACTGGTAAGCGGCGGTTCGAGGGAGGCAAACCTCTCTCAGGCCCGCCTGGCCGACCAGAAGCTGCGCCAGGGGATTATCTATAGCCGGGAGATCGATGTCCGCTATCGCTTTTCCCGGGGTGAAGGCGATGAGGTCGGCAGAGAAGATGTTGTTGGTGATCACCGTATTTGTCGCCGAGGATAGCTGCTGGGCGAGGGCACCAAGTTCACCGGAAGAGAGCAGGGGAACACTACCTCGGCCAATATAAAACGGCTTCTCAATCCCGTGCTTCTGGATAACCTGCTTCAGCTTTTGGCCAAAATGAAACGGGCCTGAGCTCTCCTCGACCACCACCGAGGGACCGAGCTCCTTGCCCAGCTCCTCCACATCGGTAACCAAGATCACCCGTGAGAAGGCACCACTCTCCAGCGCCCGCTCTATGACGTCTCGGGCGATGGCACGGTGGGCAAAAGCGACCATCTCCTCCCCAGGGGTGCCGCCAATGTCACCGAGGAAAAGGATGAGAGTGGGATCCGCTTTTATCCTGCCACCTCCGCCCCAGAATTGGTGCACCAGTAGCTTCTCACACCTCTCTCGCCACCGTCAAGCCCCAGACCGAGGTCGCACCTGCCGCTTTCAGGGCGGTGGCACAGGCGTCAAGGGTTGCCCCAGAGGTGCACACGTCATCGATGAGCAGTACGCCTTTGCCCGCCAACTCTTCATTGCGGCAGAAAAAGGCCTGGGCCACATTGCTCTGGCGCTCCTCCACGCTCCTGGTTCTGGTTTGGGCCGGGGTGTCTCGAAGGCGAACCAGCGAGCCATCAACCACAGGCATTGAACTCAGCCGGCCAAGCTCCACAGCCAAAAGCGATGCCTGATTGTAGCCACGCTGGCGCAGGCGGCGCCGGTGAAGCGGCACCGGGACGAGCACCTCAGCGAGCAAGGGGTTGGCCACCAGATATTCCGCCATTAGCTGAGCCAGGAGAGGGGCGATGGCTTTCACATTCCTGTATTTGAAGGACAGAATCGCCTCGCGCATCGCACCATCAAAGCGAAAAGGGGATCGAATGCCATCGATTTCCATCGACCGCTGCTCACACCATGAGCACAGGGTTCCTGAAGCAAGCGGCCGGCCGCACTTGGCACATAACGGAGAGTAAAAGCAAGGAAGCGACAATCGGCAGGATGAGCAAAGGAGGCTTCCCCTCACCCCACAACCGACACACCGGGGAGGAAAGAAGAGATCTAGAACTATCCCTTTGAGCTGATTTAGCTCGGCGAATAAGTTCACAGAAAAAGGGAACCCGCTTCCCCTGATATCAAGCAAAAGGTTATTTTAACTACGCGACCTGGGGACGTGCGATACCCCGCTGATAATGGGCTCATTGACATAAAGATCGCCATTCCTGATCTTTAAGTTGAAGCCACAATCGGGATTGGTACAAACCCAGGCCTTGTAGTGGATTGCCGCCCCTTGGCTGCCAAAGTCTGACAAGGGGACAAGATCACCGACGTTACACTTCAGACATTTGGGAAAACTACCGTTCTCCAAGAGCCACCTCCAGGCCAAAAATCAACGGCTCAAAGTATATACTAAAAATTTGATGTGCGCAACCCACTTTCCAGCGAGATGGAGGAAATTCGATTATAAATTGCTCCTTTGGGAGTGAGAGTGCTCCTCATCAGGCTGACCTCCGCCACGTGAAAGGGAACACCCTCCTCCCCCTTGGCAGCCAGGAGCGCTTCCCCCATCCTTCGTCGCTCCTCAGCAGAAGCTCTCTCCCTAAGGCGTCCCAGGGTCAGATGCGGGGTGAAAGGACGGGTCTCCGCAGAGAAACCAAGGGCAACCAGGGAATGGTCAATTCCACGTTGCAAAGAGGCGAGCTTTTCCACCTCCCCACCTACAGCCACCCAGATAACCTGGGGTCGCCCCCGGCTGGGGAACGCACCCAGCCCACTGACCTCCAATCGAAAGGGGGATACACCTTGAGCCGCCTCGGCCATCGCCTCCGCTATTGGCGATACCTTCTCCCTATCGATATTGCCCAGAAACTTCAGGGTGAGATGAATGCCATCCGCAGACACCCACTTCACATAGGGATGCTGCTCCGGCCTCAATTTACTTTGCACCGAGGACAGCCAAGCCTGGACCTCCTCGGGCAACTCTATGGCGATAAAGGCACGAATCTTTTCCATGACCCTCCATCTAGAGACCAAGAAGCCTCTCTGCATTCCCACCCAGGATCAGGCCTTCTGCCTCCTGCCCCAGGCCGAGGGAGCGAAGCTGCGATGTGATCCTGGAGGGCGCAAGCAGCGGATAGTCGCTGCCGAAAAGGATTTTATCAAAGCCCACAATCTGCGCCACATGGGTGAAAATCTCAGGCCGGTAGAGAAAGGGGGTGGCTGCGGTATCGAAGAAAACATTTTCTAACGCCTGGCTCACCTCGGGCATCAGGGCATAGAAAGGCAGGCCACCACCCCAGTGGGCGCAGACGATGGGAATCTGGGGAAAATGGCAGATAAAGCGATAAAGGATATCGGGGGTGATATTCCCTTTCCCCGAATACAGGTGCCCCACTGGCTCGGAGGCGTGGGTGAGGAGGATGAATCGGTGCTCTGCTGCCGCCTCAACGATAGGCCTCATGGTCGCCTCGTCCCCGAGGTCAAACCCCTGGGTATCGGGCCTCATCTCGCCGATGCCTCTCATCCCTCCCCGGGCGCAGCGCTCGAGCTCGGCGATGGCTGCCTCCCCCGCCTTTGGCTGGAGGGCGCAAAAACCCACTAGGCGCTCCGGGTAGCGAGATATCGCCTCCATGATGTAGTCGTTGGTCTCCACGCACATCTGGTGACTAACCCAGCCAATGTTGAGCACGATGGAGCGGTCGATGCCCTCTTGATCCATGCTGGCGATGAGTTCTTCAGCGGTGGCGAGCTCAGCTTTGGGGTCGGAATAGAGGTGGGCAAAGCATGGGTCGCGCCCCAGGTATTGCTCCCGATTTTCCCTCAGCCGCGGCGAGAAGATGTGAGTATGAAAGTCGATAATCACTGTTCAGATTTTAAAGAACCTTTCTCACCTAGTCAATATGCCTATCTAGTCCAGCCAAATGGAGCCTCTCAGGTCAAAGAAATCTCTAGACAGGCAATGAAAGCTACTGTATAATGACCTGACAAGGCATGGAGGTATAGATTGCCTTCAAAGAAGCGAGGAGCCAAGAGAGTAAATCCCTTAGCCTCGGCACCGAAAATTAGCGCCGAGGCTACTTCTTCAAAACGGGCCTCGATAGCAAAGCCCCTCTCCGAGGAAGAGATGAGGATGGTGGCGAAGAAATTGCGCCGCCACATCATCACCATGACGGCAACGGCGGGCAGCGGACATCCCGGAGGCTCCCTTTCCTCGGTGGAGATTGTCACCACCCTGTTCTTCAATGTCCTGCGCCATGACCCCAAAGACCCTCGCTGGCCTGAGCGCGACCGATTCGTGTTGAGCAAAGGGCATGGGGCACCGGTTCTCTATTCTGCGCTGGCGGAAACAGGCTATTTCCCGGTTGAGGAACTCCTTGAACTGAGAAAACTGAATAGCCGGATGCAGGGCCATACTGACATGGCCACCACCCCCGGGGTGGAGATGACTGCCGGGGCTTTGGGGCAGGGGCTATCCTTCGGCATCGGCATTGCCCTCGCCGCTCGCCTCGACAGCCGCGATTATCGGGTCTATGTTCTCCTCGGGGACGGGGAGTGCGATGAGGGGCAGGTGTGGGAGGCAGCAATGGCAGCCGCCCACTATAATGTGGATAACCTGGTTGCCATTGTCGATCGCAACCGACAGCAGATCGATGGCTGGACCTATGAGGTGATGGATACCGAGCCCATGGCCGAGAAGTGGCGCTCCTTTGGCTGGCATGTTATTGAGGTCGATGGGCATGACCTGGGCCAGATCCTTCCCGCCTTCAATAAGGCAAAGAGGATGAAGGGGAAGCCCACGGCAATCATCGCTCATACCATTAAAGGCAAGGGTGTCAGCTTCATGGAGAATAACCCCGATTTTCATGGCAAGGCGCCCACCCCTGAGGAGGCAGAGAAAGCACTGAAGGAGCTGGAGTAATGGCTTCAGAGATGTCCACCAGGGAGGCCTACGGGCACGCTCTGGTTGAGCTGGGTAAGGAGAACGAAAATATCGTTGTCCTCGATGCCGACCTCTCTCGGTCAACCATGACCAGCTTTTTCGCCGCCCAGTTCCCGGAGCGATTCTTCGATTGCGGCATTGCCGAGCAGAACATGATGAGCATTGCCGCCGGTCTTGCCGCCTCGGGAAAGACCGTCTTCGCCAGCACCTTCGCCGTTTTCGCCTCGGGGCGCTGCTATGACCAGGTCCGCATGTCCATCGCCCAGCCCCGTCAAAACGTGAAGATTGTGGCCACCCATGGCGGCGTTACCGTTGGCGAGGACGGCTTCTCCCATCACTCAATCGAAGACCTGGCACTCTTCTGCTCCTTCCCCGGATTTACCGTGGTCGTCCCCGCCGATGCAATAGAAACGACACAGGCGGTGAGGACGGCAGCCAATACCTATGGCCCCTTCTATATCCGATTGAGCCGCCCCAAGACGCCCCTGGTCTACGCCGATAATTATCGCTTCGTTCTGGGCAAGGCGGTGACCATGAGAGGAGGGAAAGATGTCACCATCATCGCTTGCGGGCTGATGGTGGACAAGGCGCTTCAGGCTGTCGATGACCTGGCACGTGAGGGCATCGAGTGCCGCGTGGTGAACATGCCAACCCTCAAGCCCCTGGATGAAGATGCCATCATCAGGGCAGCCGAGGAGACTGGCGCCATCTTAACCGTGGAGGAACACCTTCAGCATGGAGGGCTGGGGAGCCGGGTCTCCCAGGTGGTAGCCAAACACCACCCCGTTCCCATGTCCTTCCTCGCGATAAAGGACTTCTACTCGTCTTCGGGAAAGGGAGAGGAGCTCCTTGAGGTGCACGGGCTAACGGTGGAGGGAATCCAGAAAGAAGTGCGCGCGCTGGTGGAGAGAAAGGGTTAAGCCCTCACCTGGCCGCTGCCCATGATGACCCATTTGTATGTGGTGAGCTCCCTGAGCCCCATTGGACCACGGGCATGAAACTTCTGAGTGCTAATTCCCACCTCAGCTCCCAAACCAAACTGACCGCCATCGGTGAAGCGGGTGCTGGCGTTGGCATAGACGCAGGCGGCATCAACCTCATCCAGGAAGCGCATGGCGGCAGAATAGTCCTCGGTGATGATGGCCTCGGAATGCCCCGAGCCATAGCGTGCGATGTGCTCCAGCGCCTCGTCCAGAGAATCCACAACCTTTATCGCAGCAATCAGAGCGAGAAATTCCTTTCCCCAATCGGCATCGGATGCTGGAGCAACCTTAAAGTTCGAAGAAAGAATCCCAAGCGCCCGCTGATCGCAGTGCATCTCCACCCCGGCCTTGGCCCACTCCCCGGCGACCATAGGCAGGAAGCGCTCGGCAATATCGCTATGAACCAGAAGACAGTCCAGGGCGTTGCATACCGTAGGGCGCTGCACCTTGGCGTTGTAGGCGATGGCCACTGCCTTATCCAGATCAGCGCTGCTATCGACATAGGTATGGCAAACGCCAACGCCGCTGGCAAGGACGGGCATGACGGCATTCTCGGTGACCAGTGCCACCAGCCCCTCCCCACCACGAGGGATGATGAGGTCGATGGCGTCCTTCATCTTCAGCATCTCGTTCACCAGCGCCCGCTCCGTGGACTCGATGAACTGCACCACATCCTCGGGGACCCCCGCCTCTTTAATGGCGTCCTTTATCACCCTGACCAGCGCCCCATTGGAGCGCAGCGCCTCCTTGCCCCCGCGCAGGATGACCGCATTGCCCGACTTGAGGCAAAGGGTGGAGATGTCAACGGTAACATTGGGGCGGCTTTCATAGATGACGCCGATGACCCCCAGGGGGACCCTCCTCCTCGAAAGGTGCAGCCCATTGGGAAGCACCCTGGCATCGAAGCTCTCGCCCACGGGGTCGGGGAAGGAGGCAACGGTGCTCACATCCTGAGCCATGGCCTGAAGCCGGGACGAGGTGAGGAGCAGCCTATCGAGCATGGCTTCGCCCATCCCGCTGGCTTTGGCCTCATCGCAGTCGAGGCGGTTGGCCTCAAGTATCTCCCCCTCCCTTAAGCTGAGGCTTTGAGCGATACTCAAGAGAGCGTTGTTCTTCACCTCAGTGGGAAGGTGAGCCAGCTTTCGTGAGGCCGCCTTAGCCGCCTTCCCCTTCTTTTCGAGCTCTGCGACGGCAGATTGCATACTTCCTCCTTATAGCACAACCAGGTTATTTCTGTGCACTACCTCGTCCCCGTATCCATAGCCGAGGAGGCTCACGATTCTGTCGGAGCGAGCGCCCTTGATGATGGCGATCTCCTGGGACGAATAATTGGAGATGCCGCAGGCGATCCTTTCGCCCCCAGCATCAACGATGTTCACCGCATCGCCGCGCTCAAAATCGCCCTCCGCCTCCTTGATGCCTGCGGGAAGGAGACTCCGGTTCTGCTCCTTGAGCGCCATCACCGCCCCCTCATCCACCACCAGCCTCCCCCTGGCACCAAGCCCGGTGAGCATCCACCGCTTCCGGCTCTCCATCTTGCTCGTCGCCGCCGGGAAGAGGGTGCCCATGGCTTCGCCAGCCATCAGCCGGGAAAGGATGTCATGCTCCCTGCCATCGGCGATGATCACGGTGGCTCCAGAGGCGGTGGCCAGCCTTGCTGCCTGAATCTTGGTCGCCATGCCGCCCCGACCCCTTCCCGGGCCGCCAGCGAGGCGCTCGATCCTGGCATCGATCCTCTCCACCCGTGGGATAAGCTCGGCGCTCTCGTCCTTGAGTGGGTCGGCGGTATAGAGCCCGGCGACATCGCCCAAAAGCACCAGCAGGTCAGCATCTACCAGATTGGTCACCAAGGCAGAGAGGTTGTCGTTATCGCCGAAAGTCGCCCCTTCAAGCTCATCCACAGCTACCACATCGTTCTCATTGACAATGGGCACTACTCCCAACTCCAGGAGAGCGAGCAGGGTGTTTCTGGCATTGAGATAGCCCAAGCGGTCGGAGAGGTCTGACTTGGTGAGCAGGGTCTGGGCTACGATAATGCCATGCCAGCCAAAGAGCTGCTCATAGGAGTGCATCAGGGCATTTTGCCCCACGGCCGCCATCACCTGCTTGAACGGAATGTCCCTACGCTCCTTGTCTAGCTCCAGCTTCTGCCTGCCAGCAGCGATTGCCCCCGAGGAGACAATGATCACCTCATGCCCCTGTTGATGAAGCCGCGCTATCTGGCCTACCAGTGCTGCCATCACATCCAGGTCGAGACGATCGGTGCCTGCGGTGAGCAGATTGGTGCCCAGCTTGACCACAAGGCGTCGGTAAGGCGCCATCGCCGCCTGCTCACTCACCCTCACCCTCCTCAGCTTCCTCTTGGATCAAGACCGCTACCATCCCTTGCTCTATCCTTTCCCTTGCCTCCTCCAGCAAGGCTGCGCCCAAGCTATACCTGCTTATTATCAGGTCTGTGTCCTCAGCAACCAGGGTGTAATCAAGGGTGCAGGGCTCATCGTTATTCAAAAGCCTGAGCGTCAGGTCAGCAATGAGAGTTTTTTGCCCCGTGGGATGCAACACGCGATCGGCGCTGTCCCACTGGATGGAGGGCATGCCACCTCGGATTTCATCGCTCCTGAGCACATTCCCTCTATCTATACTATCGATCTCAGCGTTGGCGAAGGATGCTGTAAACTGGACATATCTTGCAGTTGCCCCACCGTTATTGGCCACGCAAAGCCTCAAGCAAAAGCGATAGGTGGAATCTTCCACCTTGACCTCGGTGAGCTCTGAAGTCAGAGCCAGTGAAGGCTGCTTTCTCCTGCCCAGGAGTTCCGCAATCTCGTAGTGACTCATGGCATACTTTGTGCTACCGACCCTGCGATAATACTTGCCGTCGCTTGCCTGATAAGGGGGGTCATCGCCACGAGGAATTTCCACCAGGTAAATAGCCTTGGTCACCTTCTTGGGGTGGTGGACTGAATATACCTTGAGCGGTGGTTTGGTGCTAGAACCGATATTGGCTATGATCAGTCCTTCCACCTTTTCACTGGAGTATTCTTTGGGGGCAAAGACTACTCTAGCAGGACGTATATTCTGGGGGGGCTGTTCTCTCTTTTGCTGTTCCTTCTTTTGCTGTTCTTTCTTTTTCGGAGTGGTCTCGCGTAGCCCAATAATGATCAAGCCCCCCTCAGCATTGAGAAAGGCAGACACCCACTGAGAGAGCTCCTCAACATTGCGCAAAATGCCGGGGTCTTTATACTTCAGGAAGCGGTCTTCCTCCCTGCGCATGGAGATTAGCTGCTGAATATCGCCCAGGGTAACCTCATCCGCTTCCCTGCCAAATAGGTCCTTTATGAAACCCACTAAAGCCTCCTCCTGACGACAATATGATATAAAAATCCCCGCAATTATAACAACAAACGGGGGCTCAGACAAGCGAGGCAATACCACGCTGAGCTTGCCCCCAGGGGAAGGCTGTGCTAGAATTTCGATAGGGCTAGTCATAAGCGGCTAGCCCTTTAGGTGTTTCCATGAATTTAACCTCATTGCTGCCGCTAGTCAATGAAATGCCGGGCTACGGCCAGCTCCTGGAGGGGCTGAGGAGGGGCGGGGAGCAGAGGCTTGTGGTGCTGGATGCCGCCAAGCCTTACCTCATCGCCTCCCTGCACCAGGAGCTTGGGCTGCCGCTGCTGGTGATGGTGGCCCAACCGGAGGCGGCGAAGCAGCTCCAGGACCAGCTCGCCTCCTGGCTGGGCGAGACCCTGATCGTGACCTTCCCCGAACCCGATGCCCTCCCCTATGAGCGCCTTGCCTCCGACCCATCAACGATTCAGCAGCGAATCAAGCCCCTTTCCATTTTGAAAGGGATAGATAGCCCAGATAAGCCCCCTCTAGTTATTGCCTCAGTCCCTGCGCTGGCACACAAGACCCTCTCCCCCTCCAATTTCCCTTGCCTCGTCATCAGTCAGGGGATGAGGGTCGCTCTGGATCAGATGCTAGCACAATGGAGGGATATGGGCTACGTGTGGGAGAACATGGTGGAGGTGCCGGGGAGCTTCAGCCGCCGCGGCGGCATCCTGGACATCTATCCCCCCAGCAGCGACCTGCCAGCCAGGATTGAGCTTGTGGGCAATGAGGTGGAGAGCATCCGCCTCTTCGACCCCATAACGCAGCGCTCCCTGAGGCTGGTGGACGCGATAACCATCGTCCCCACCAGAGAAATTTTCTTTTCGAACAGGGGGCTCGATCTGGAAAAGACCTTAAACCAGCTTGATCTATCAAGTTGCCACGTCGAAGCCCGGAAAAAGTTTGAGGAGGAGGTGGCAAAACTTCTCAGCGGGGAGTACGTTGATGAGGTTGAGTTCTACACCCCTCTCTTTAGCAGCGGCAACCTGATTGATTACCTGCCTCAGGAAGCCATCCTCATCCTCGACCAGCCGCTCCAGATCGAGGAGGCGGTCAAGCAATTGGATGCCGAGGCCAGCGAGCTGAGAAGGGAGCAGACGGCGCGGGGCGAGCTGCCGCCAAATTTCCCCCTGCCCTACCTCACCTGGGATGAGCTTTGGGCCAGGATAACGGGGATAGAGAGGCGTCTTGACCTTTGGTCATGGCAGGGCAATTGGGATGAAGTCCAGCCTGCCATCACCTTTTCCTCCGCTCCCAGCTACGGAGGACAACTTACAGCATTCCTCCAGGATGCCCACGAGATGGTGGGAAAAAAGCGCCGCATTGTCATCGTTTCTCACCAGGCAAGGAGGCTCTCAGAACTCCTCGAGGAAGCGGACATCATTGCTCCCCCGCTTTCCGACATTGAAAACCCGCCGTCCCCGGGCTCTGTGGCCTTAGTCCAGGGCTCGCTGGCTCAGGGGTGGGCTATGGACTCGCTCACCCTTTTCACTGACGCTGAGCTTTTCGGCTTCACTAAAAAGCGGCGCCGGATGCGGAGGCGACCGATGCGCCAGGCAGGATTCCTCTCCGAGCTAGCGGTGGGGGACTATGTGGTGCACATCGAGCATGGCATCGCCCGCTTTGCCGGAACCACGATGATGAGCCTGGAAGAGGTGGAGCGGGAGTACCTGATTCTGGAATATGCCGCCGAAGATAAGCTCTATGTGCCCGCAGATCAGGTGGATAGGGTGGGGCGCTACATCGGCCCCAGCGCTCAGCCGCCAGCGCTGAGCCGATTGGGCACCCAGGAGTGGACTCGGGCGAAGCAAAGGGTGAGACAGGCGGCGGGAGAGCTGGCCAAGGAGCTCATCGACCTTTATGCCGCAAGGGAAGTCATCCCCGGCTTGGCCTTCTCCGCCGACACCACCTGGCAGGAGGACCTGGAGGCCTCCTTCGCCTATTTGGAGACCCCAGACCAGATTCAGGCAGTTATGGATATCAAGGAGGACATGGAGCGGGCAAAGCCCATGGACCGGCTGGTGTGCGGCGATGTCGGCTATGGCAAGACGGAGGTCGCCCTGAGAGCAGCGTTCAAGGCGGTGATGGATGGGGCTCAGGTGGCAGTCCTGGTGCCGACAACGGTGCTCGCCCAGCAGCACTTTGCCACCTTCAAAGAGCGCCTGAGCGCCTTCCCCCTGAATGTGGAGGTCTTGAGCCGATTTCGCTCGGAAAAGGAGCAGCAGGAAATCATCGATGGGCTGAAGAAGGGCACCATCGACATCTGCATTGGCACCCACCGCCTGCTGCAAAGGGACGTGGCGTTCAAGAATCTGGGGCTGGTGGTCATCGACGAGGAGCAGCGCTTTGGCGTGGGGCATAAGGAGCACCTGAAGCAGATGCGAAAGGAGGTCGATGTGCTCACCCTGACCGCAACCCCCATCCCCCGCACCCTTCACATGTCGCTTTCGGGGGTGCGCGATATGAGCACGATGGAAACTTCCCCCGAGGAGCGCCTGCCGATAAAGACCTATATCGCCGAATACGATGAGGACTTGATCCGGAAGGCAGTGCTGAGGGAACTTGACCGCAACGGGCAGGTCTTCTTCGTTCATAATCGGGTGCACAGCATCTACCGGATCGCCTCCCGGCTGGCAGAGCTTGTCCCTGAGGCCGAGATCGCCATCGCCCACGGACAGATGCCCGAGGAGCAGCTGGAGCATGTGATGCTCGATTTCTCCCAGGGCAAGATCGATGTCCTGGCGTGCACCACCATCATCGAGTCGGGGCTGGATATCCCCAATGTGAACACCATCATCATCAACGATGCCGACAGGCTGGGGCTGGCCCAGCTCTATCAACTGAGAGGCAGGGTAGGGCGGGGCACAAACCGCGCCTATGCCTACTTCCTCTATACCCAGGGCAAGCTTCTCACCCCCCAAGCCCAGAGGCGGCTCAAGACCATCTTCCAGGCTACAGAGCTGGGCGCTGGCTTCAGGATTGCGATGAGAGACCTCGAGATTCGGGGTGCAGGCAACATTCTGGGAGCAGCGCAGAGCGGGCACATCGGCGCCGTGGGCTTCGACCTTTATTGCCGCATGCTGGCGGAGGCAGTGGAGGAGCTAAGAACCGGGGGCAAGGCCAAGGAAAGGGCTTTGCCGCCCCAGCCGCCGACCATAGACCTGCCCCTTTCTGCCTCCATCCCCGATGATTACGTATCCGACCTCGACACCAGGCTCATCGTCTACCAGCGGCTGGCAAAGCTCGGCTCCACAAGGCATGTGGACGACATGGCTGAGGAGTTGGAGGACAGGTTCGGGTCCCTACCGCCACAGGTGAAAAACCTCCTCTATGCGGTGAAGGTCAAAATCCTAGCCCTCGAAGCTGGGGTGAAGTCTATTGCCGTAGATGAGGGGCAGATAGTGCTCCAGATGGCGGAGGGCAAGAAGGTGGAAAAGGCGCTTCTGGAGAGCGCATTGGGCGACGGGGTGAAGGCGGGGACAAATCAGGTGCGGCTAAACATCAAGCGCCTGGGAGACAGGTGGCAGGAGGCGCTTTCTCAAACACTACAGGCAATGGCGGGGTGTTCTCCGCCTACTTATTCATGATGCAGCAGATTAGTTGATTCATCTCGTTATTCTGACCTTCGCAAAGCTGGTAGAAGCGGTTTCTTTGGACTGGGTTAAGCTTCTCGCATGCAAGCACAATTGCATACTGAATTTCCAACTGTGGCTCATCGTCATAGGATTCCATCAGGGCTCTCCTATCTTGGTCATCCCCATAGAGACCACAAATGCGAATTGCCTTGAACCTGCAAATCCAATGTCTATTTTTGTCGTTGGCAATTCCTCTAACCACTTTCATGTCGCCTGCATCCAGTATTGCCTCGCCTTCGAATCTTTCCTTTGCTCGGATCAAATACTCTAAAGCCCACATCTCTGACCATTCGTAGATATTCTCTTCGCTGGCCAAGTAACCAATGAGAGCATCCTTTATCTTCTTGAAGTAGTTTGAAGTCCCTAAATAATTAACCAACAGCTTTGTCTCCGCAGGGCAATGCGGCAACCAATGCAACACCTCATCTTCTGCTACGGAGCTACCTAGTCTTGTTAAAAGGCCAATACAGTACCTAAGCATCCTAGCATCATATTTGTCATCACTTCGAAAGACATGTTTCCGCAAATATTGGAGCAGCAATTCTTCAGACTTCTGTATATCCTCCACTGTGACATCCTGTTCTTCAACTTGGACATCTCCTCCGTATTCGTAGTTAACTATTATGACTGGCGGCAGGGTTTTTGAAAATTCCTGAAGCCTGCTGTGTCTGTAATCTACATACTTCTTGAGTTGAGTCCCATGGAGCAACAGGGTTTTCTCAGTCTGCAAATTGAGATGTAGGCTGCGTAACTCTACTGTCAAGTCCTTCAAGGCTCTATGGAGTTCTAACTTAGAATTGCCAAACACGCGAATATCGTCTCCATACCTGAAGTAGTCATGACCACGCCTCAGCATGTACTTGTCTAGAGGATCCAGGTATATGTTTCCTAAGAAATCGCTGGGCCAAGTGCCTTGCGGCAGACCGTGGTACTTTGTGCCGTTCCAGGCAGTTATCACTTCCAATATGTTGTTCGTTGTCCCACTTTCTACACCGAAGCCGCTGAGTATAGCTGCCAACCTCCCCATATCTACGTGCTCAAAGTAGGCTGCTATGTCGGTCTCTAGCAGATACCTCTCACCAGATTGTAGACCACTAAGGGTTCTTTCCTCAAACCTCTCGTAGCCGCCCAATTTGAATAGGTGTTCATCACCGTTCTTCTTCACTCTGTGACTAAACACCACATTATCGCTATCTGGTATCAACTGGTCGCCGACTGTCTCAGCTATGCTATCAATCAAGGCCTGTAGCACTATCCTGTCCTTGAGCCTGGGGACGGCGCCGGGCCTTAGGGTGCGGTTCTGCTTGGGCACATCTATTCGCCTCACGAGGACGGGCTTATAATCATCCTCCATTTCAAATCTCAATTGTTCTAAGTTCTCTTCCCTCCTGTAGTCGAAGACCTCTTTCTCAATGGGATAGTGTATGAAGTCAGTTTTGAGGTCTTCCTTCAATCTCCTGTAAGCTAGATGCAAGTCAAGCAACTCGGCTGGTATCTTCATGACGCCCTCTTCTTAAGCAAAGTCACAATGAAGTTTCTTGTGAGAGGAACATACACCAAGATTTGCAGCTTGTCAATCTGCCCCCATCAGGTGGCGGGTCAGAGGTGCCCTAAAACCTCGCCCAGGCATAGGCATTGACACACTGACGCCAAGTTGTTATATACTAAGCTCGCATTCGAGAAAGGAGGTGATATGAGGCGCAAAAAGCTGTTATTGGTTCTTGTTGGGGTCTTAGTCGCAAGTTTGGCAATCGTCGGTGTTAGTTGCGGCGGATCGAAGGCTAAATTTGAGGTGTCAAATCTGGTCATCTCACCCGCTGAGGTGGGGTTCGAGCAGACGGTCACGGTCACCGCAGATGTGGAGAACGTAGGGGATAAGGAGGGTACCACTACTCTCGAGTTCAAAATCGATGACACTGTTGAGCATTCAGAGGAAGTGACCCTGGCAGAAGGGGAATCTGAGATGGTGACCTTCACCACCACAAGAGATGCTGAGGGTACGTACACCGTTGAGATCAACGGATTAACAGCAACCTTCACGGTTCAGGAAGGGGCACTCCCTACTCTGAATTTGGGAGACCGGTGGGTGTATACCATAACCACTGACGGACATCGTCATACATGGACTGAGGAAGTGACGGGGGAGGAAATGCTAGCCGGCAGGGATTGCTATGTTGATGATGTTTCCATCGATCCACCTTTTGCGGGCATTGTGTCGAGCGCGAGAGGATGGTTTGAAAAAGAGACGCTTATGACACTCGGTCTTCAGATGTCAGGGGAGTTCATGGGATTTCCCTACGTAGTCTCCGAGGATACGTCCTACGAGGGACCACCCTTATTCCCGCTGGAGGTTGGCAAGCAGGTCGAGTCGACTGTAACTAGTACGGTGACAATGACCATCATGGGCGAGACTGAAACTGAGACCGAAACGTCCTCCAGTACACTTGAAGTAGAGAAAATCGAAGACATCACCGTCACTGCTGGCACCTTTCGATGTTTCAAGATTGTCCGGTATGATGAGTACGGCACTGCCGTGTGGACTACGTGGTACTCAGACAAGGTGAAAAATAGCCGCGGCGTGAAGAGCATCGACAATGAGACCGGGGAAACCATGGAGCTTCAATCCTATTCAGTGCGGTAATCGACCCTTTGGTGACAATGCGGCGGGGACTTATGAGGTGGCAGATCAGAGATGTTCCTCCATGCTGCTGATCCGGGGGCAGTCGCTGATTTCCTGTCCATGCCCCCTTTCTTTCTTCGACTTATGCGG
Source organism: Chloroflexota bacterium (assembly GCA_030626475.1). Taxonomy (GTDB): domain Bacteria; phylum Chloroflexota; class Dehalococcoidia; order E44-bin15; family E44-bin15; genus JADFVG01. The sequence continues at coordinate 21,398 of DAOUOW010000003.1, forward strand.
TCTACCAATCTTAAAATAGGCCTATTACCCTGCCAGCACTTTCTGCAATTGTGGCACATTGCTTCTTGTAACTCTCATCTAGGTATCCCTTTCCATGACCTAGCTGCAGGTCCTTTGAAACTATTGCATTGACCTCGTCCACCTCCACGTAGTGTCGACGTAAAGCATCTGGCAGTTCCCCGGGAAATTTGGAAGCTTCGTCCTTGTACTCCTTCCAAGCGTCGGTTGAGAGGGGCACCATTCTGCCGTCCCAGGGCTGCTTGGCCAGGTCTTGGTGACTCTGCACCTCCATTAGCAGACCCTGTTTAACCCCTTTTTGGCGGTCTCTTTCCGACTCTCTTCTTTGTCTCCTTACTAAAAGCAGATGAAAGAAGAAGCCGGCTATGAACCCAAATAGTGTGGTGAGAAAACAGGCCAGAATCACTTGTTGATACAGTTCCATTGGTTGTGTTCTACTTTCCTTGCCCCGCTCTACGGCCTTATCTGCCAACCCGACATTGAATTCTTGTGCGAGTAAAATACACCAAGGACCGCTGCTTGTCAACCATCCTTGAGAGCTTGAACTCTACGGGGCAGAGCAATCGGTCTTCTGGGGCTAATGGCCGCAGTAACTTATAAAGGGCAGTTTAGAGGTGCTTGTCCATGCTGCTGAACATGGGGCAGTCGCTGATTTCCTGATGCAAATTGTGGCGGTCTATATTGAGGCTACTGGCTTTTCTCCCTCTCTCGTCTCCACCACCACATGTGTAAATCCGACTGGCCGGGATGATGCCTTCTCCTCTTCCTTGCGAGGAAAGTCAGATACACTCCCTTTACGACTAGCGCAATTATTAGAATATACCACCAGTTCAACGTTTTCGCCCTCCAAATCCGTTCTAGTTCCTTGTACTGGGAGAATACACCAAGATTTGCTTCTTGTCAACCATCCCCTACCCTGGGTGCCGTTTCAAAGATGCCCCACCACCTCCCCCGTGCTCCTGATCCTGGGGCAGTCGCTGATTTCCTGATGCAAATCGTCGTGGTCGATGGGCAGCGGCGCGATAAGCTAGAACGTTGACAAAGGGCGAGCAAGCTAGCATAATAAATCCTCGCCCGATAAAGGAAGAGGATATGAAGACCAAAAGGTTTATAATATTCAGGAATGTCTTCTTTATCCTCATGGCCCTGGTACTGGTTGGAGGCTTGACCGCGGGCTGGCGTGCCGCCACTCGCCCTTCCACGGCGGAGCTACGGGTGACGAACCTGGTCATCTCCCCAGCCGAGGTATACGTGGGAGAGCAGACCGCCATCTTCGCGGAGGTCACCAACAACGGAGACTCAGACGACACCCATACGATAGTGTTGACGGTCAACAACAGCAACGGCCAAGAGGTAGAAAAAGGTGAGACGGAGGTCCCGGTGCCAGCAGGGAAGATGACAACGGTGGAGTTCGCCATCACTCTCAATATACCGGACACCTACAAAATCGAGGTCGATGGGTGGACGGGCACCCTGGAGGTAATGGAGCGGCCCACTGGCGCCGAGTTCCGAGTGATAGGCCTAGCCATTACCCCTCCCACAGTGGAAGTGGGGGAGATGGTAATTGTCAGCGCCACTATCGAGAACATCGGACAGACAGACGGCACCTACATCCCAACATTAAAGATTGACGGCACGGAGATAGAGGAGAAGCCGGAGGTTCCAGTGGCAGCGGGGGGGACGGCAACAGTGGAATTTACCCTCGCTATCAATGTAGCGGGCACCTACGAAATCGAGGTCGATGGACAGAGGGACTTCCTGGAGGTGACCGCTCCCTAATACTTAATGTTCGAAAAAGCAAAAGCCAAAAAGGAGGTGAGTAAGCAAAGAAGCCTTACGATCTGACACAGCAATTAGTTCGAAATATTCGAAAAAAGCGACGGCTAAGAAAGGCGACGAGACAGCAAATAGCCTTTCCATCAACCACAGCCAGTAGTTCAAAAAAGGAGGACGAATGGAGACAAAGGTTATATTGACGGAAAAGGAGATGCCCACCTCCTGGTACAACATCCAGGCCGACCTTCCCGAGCCACTACCACCGGTGCTTCACCCCGGCACAGGTCAGCCGATAGGGCCGGCAGACCTCGCCCCTCTCTTTCCCATGGAGCTAATCAAGCAGGAGGTGAGTCAGGAGCGCTACATCGACATCCCGGAGGAAGTGCAGGAGATTTACCGGATATGGCGCCCGACCCCTGTGGTTAGGGCTTATCGCCTGGAGAAGGCGCTGGATACCCCGGCAAGGATTTACTACAAGTATGAGGGGGTGAGCCCCGCCGGGAGCCACAAGCCGAACACCGCCGTGGCCCAAGCCTATTACAACATGAAAGAAGGCGTCAAGCGCATAGCCACGGAGACGGGAGCCGGGCAGTGGGGGAGTGCCCTGGCAATGGGCTGCATGTTCTTCGGTCTTGAGCTAAAGGTCTATATGGTCAAAATCAGCTACCAGCAGAAGCCATATCGCCGGGTGATGATGGAGACCTGGGGGGCAAAATGCGTGCCCAGCCCTAGCGAGGATACCAAGGCAGGGCGAGACGTCCTTGCCCGGGACCCCGATTGCACCGGAAGCCTGGGCATCGCCATCAGCGAGGCAGTGGAAGACGCCGTCAGCCGAGATGATACCAAGTATGCATTGGGGAGCGTGCTCAACCATGTTCTTCTGCACCAGACCATCGTGGGGCAGGAGGCCAAAAAGCAACTGGAGAAGATTGATGCCTATCCCGACATCATCATAGGCTGCATCGGCGGGGGCTCAAACTTCGCCGGCGTTTACTTGCCCTTTGTAAAGGATAAAATTGAAGGCAAGAAGCCAGACCTGCGAATCATCAACGTCGAGCCTGAGGCCTGCCCTACCGTTACCAAGGGCCCTTATGCCTACGATTTCGGGGATGAGGCTATGCTCACCCCACTGATCAAGATGTACACCCTGGGCCATTCTTTCGTCCCACCCCCAGTCCATGCCGGCGGGCTGCGCTACCACGGGATGGCGCCCATCATCTGCCACCTTCACAAGCTGGGGCTCGTTGAAGCCAGGGCCGAATACCAGATCCCGGTCTTCCAAGCTGCCCTCCAGTTCGCCCGCACCGAGGGGCACATCCCTGCCCCCGAGCCCGCTCATGCGATCAAGGTGGTCATCGATGAGGCGCTTAAATGCAAGGAGTCGGGGGAGAAAAAGACCATTCTGCTGGCAAACAGCGGGCATGGGCACTTCGATCTGGCTGCCTATGATGAGTTCCTCTCGGGCAGGCTCCAGGACTACGAGTACCCCAAAGAGAAGGTAGAGGAGGCTCTGGCAAAATTGCCGAAGATGTAAGCTGGAGTCAAGGGGCTACTGGAGCTTCTTCACCCCCAGCACCACCTCATCGCCATCGATGCGGTGGCTCTCGGTGTAGGCTTCCTTCTCTGGAACCCCTTCGATGAGGTCCCGAGAAAGGGTCTCTTGCCTGATGTAGGGGGCGAAGCCGGTTATCACTCGCTTTATCGCCTCCCCACCCTGGTAATAGGTGACGATGTAGTCGGCGATGTCGAAGTCGGCTCGCTTGCGCATTGTCTGCAGGCGATGTACCAGCTCCCGCGCCTTGCCCTCATCGGCAAGCTCCTGCGTTATCTCCATGTCGATGGCGACTGTGGGACCACTTGCATCAGAAGCTACTGCAAACTCTCCTTCATCGGCGAGGAACGATAAAACTCTGATATCGGGTTCCATAAACTCCATATCCTTTACGTTCAGCTCCTCCAGAACCTGGGTCTTAACCCGCTCCAGCCCCTCGCGCTCCCCTTTCGACCGAGCCTTGACCAGCACCCTTCTCAGCGGCTGGCGCACCTTGATGCCCTTCATGCTCCTCGCTGCCCGACCCAGGCTTGTCACCTTCATTGCCAGGGCGATGTCGCTTGCCAGTTGCTCATCGACCTGGGAGAGGTCAGCGACGGGAAATTCTGTCAGGTGCACGCTCTCAGGCTCCTCGGGATAGAATGAGCGCACCAGGTTCTGGTATATCTCTTCGGCGACAAAGGGGGTGAAGGGAGCAAGAAGCTTGGCCAGGGTGACGAGACAATGGTAGAGAGTGGTATAGGCCGCCAGCTTATCGGCATCGCTCTCGCTCTTCCAGAAACGCCGCCTCGATCTTCTCACATACCAGTTGGAGAGGTCATCGACGAAGCCCTGAATCCTGCGCCCAGCAGTGGTGGGATCGTAGCCCTCCAAAGCCGTGGTCACCTCATCGATAAGCAGGTTAAGCTCGGAGAGGATCCAGCGGTCAAGCTCCGATTGATAACGAACCTCAGCAGTGGAGCGAGGGTCGAATTTGTCAATATTGGCATAGGTGATAAAGAACGAATAAACATTCCACAGGGTCAAGAGGAACCTTCTCAAACCCTCACTTACCAGTTCCACGGAGAAGCGGCGCACGTTCCCCGCCGCCGAAGAGGTGATAAGGTACCACCTCAGGGCATCAGCGCCCTGACCATTGAGGATGAGCCAGGGGTCAACCACGTTCCCCTTGGACTTGCTCATCTTCTCCCCCTGGGCATCGAGGATATGGCCGAGGCAGATGACATTCCTGAAGCAGGGGCGGTCAAAGAGCAGGGTTGACAGGGCATGAAGGGTATAGAACCAGCCCCTGGTCTGATCCACCGCCTCGCAGATGTAGTCAGCGGGGAAGAACTGGTCGAAAAGCTCCTTATTTTCGAAGGGATAATGCCACTGGGCAACGGGCATTGCCCCGGAGTCAAACCAGGCATCGAGGACCTCGGGGAGGCGGTGCATCACCCCCTGGCAACTGGGGCAGGCAAAGCTGACCTTGTCGACGAAGGGGCGATGAAGGTCCAGGGGCTCCTCCAAGCCAGAGAGCCCCTTCTTGCCTTTCAATTCCTCAATGCCACCGATGCAATCATACGCGTCACAGGAGTCGCACTGCCACACAGGAAGGGGCGTCCCCCAGTAGCGCTCCCGGGAGAAGGCCCAGTCAACATTGTTCTCCAGCCAGTCGCCGAAGCGCCCGTATTTGATGTGCTCCGGATACCAGTTGATTTTTGCGTTCCCGGCGATGAGCCGGTCCTTTTTTGCCGTGGTCCTAATATACCACGAAGGCTTGGCATAGTACAGGAGGGGAGTTTCGCACCGCCAGCAGAAGGGGTAGGTATGGCGGATGGTCTCGCTACGGTAGAGCAGCCCCCGCGACTTGAGGTCTTCGATAATTAAGGGGTCAGCATCTTTTACAGGTAGGCCGCCAAACCGCCCTAGGGTATCATCCATTTTGCCTGTCAAGCGCACAGGATGTAAAAACCATAAACTCGCCTTCCGCCCCAGTTCCATATCTACTTCACCGTACGCTGGGGCGATGTGAACAATGCCTGTGCCATCCTCCATCGATACAAACTCTCCAGCGACCACTTGATATTGACCTGGTTCCGTCGAGTCCAGATCATACCTTGGGCGCGTCTCCCCTTCAGTGAATTTGAACACATATGGAAAGTCGTCATCCGAGAGAGCCAAGAGATCGTAGAGACACTCATATTCTAGGCCTAGCAGATCCTCACCTCTTAGAGTGGCGACGACCTCGCATCCATCCTTTACGGCGCTTTCCAAGAGTGCCTGTCCCAAAATCAGATGTTCGGCACCTGCTCTCCCTTTTAATTCGACCAAGACATACTCGGCATCCTTTGCTACAGCAAGGGCGGTGTTACCCAACAAGGTCCAAGGAGTTGTGGTCCAAACAAGAAAGAAAGTGTCAACGCTATCCTGTTCAAGGCCAAGCTTACCAGTTAATGTCTTTTTGGATGCTGCAGTTAGCTTGAATTTTATCCAAACTGAAGGGTCGTCGGTCTCCTCATAGCCCAGGGCGACTTCGTGCGAAGAGAGCGAGGTGCCGCATCGGGGGCAGTGGGGGGTAACCTTATAGCCCTGATAGATAAGCCCCTTCTCCCATAGCTGCTTGATCACCCACCAGCAGGACTCGATATAGCCATTCTCCAGGGTGATGTAGGGGTGCTCCATATCGAGCCAGAAGCCAATTTTCTCGGTGAGCTCCTCCCACTCCTTTTGATAGCGGAACACGCTCTCCCGACAGTGCTCATTGAACCGGGAAACCCCATAGCTTTCGATTTCAGCCTTGGAAGAAAACCCGAGCTCCCTTTCCACCTCCAACTCCACGGGGAGCCCGTGGGTATCCCATCCCGCCTTGCGTGGGACGCAGAACCCTTTCATCGTCTTGTAGCGGGGGATGACGTCCTTAAAAATGCGGGACAACACATGATGCACCCCAGGGCTGGCATTGGCTGTGGGCGGCCCCTCATAGAGGACAAAGAGGGGCGCCTCTTTTCGCTCCTCGATGCTTTTTTCAAAGATGCGCTTCTCCTGCCAGAACTTGAGTATGCGCTGCTCAAGCTCAGGGAAGCTCACCCTGCTCGCCACCTTTTTGAACATTTTTTTCACTCTTTAAGGTATTTCTTAAAGATAGGCCTATCCCAAAAGAAGCCCTTAGGCGACAAAGACATGCTTAGTAAAGAAAGCCGTAGGGCTTTTCGACCTGGCTCAACATATAGTTCGAAAAAAGCTCGTCCTCAAGGGACGAGCTTCACTAGCCCGCGGTACCACCCTATTTCCCCGATGACCGGGGCTCTCTTTAAGGCACAACTATGCCTTCGTCATCGATAACGGTTGACGACACCGGCCAAGTCTACTGGGTGCCCAGGTTCTACCTCTCACCGTTCGGTTGGCGGCTCAGGAGGGATTTTCGGAAGGGAAGGGCGCATCTGCTCCCACCGTACCAGACTCGCTGAACGCCTTCTCCCCCTACTCTTCTCCGTCACTGCCTTTGCTACTAGAGATTAACATCCGCTAGGGATAAAGTCAAGTTTTGGCCCGCTACTTTTGGGCGAGGATGGTTACCTTGCGAGCTTCGCCCTCGCCGATGCTGTGAGTGGTCACATCGGGGTAGTCCTGCAGCGCCATGTGGATAATGCGGCGCTCCCTTGCTGGCATCGGCTCCAGAGTGACCGAATGTCCTGTAGCCTTAACCCGCTCCGCCATGCGCAGCGCCAGATTGCGCAGTGCCTCCTGTCGCCGCTCCCGATAGCCCTCCACATCCATGCTTAGATACACCTGAGCCTTCATCTGATGGCTCACCATGAGGTAGACAAGGTACTGAAGCGCGGATAGGGTCTGACCCCGTCTCCCGATGAGAATGCCCAAGTCCTCGCCACTAATATCCAGGGCAATAGGGACACGCCCGGTCGTTGCTCCTGACAAGAGAGATTCCCTTACGCTGACGGAAGCCGGGACCTTCATTAGGTCGAGAAGCCTCCCTAGTATCTCCTTAGCCAGGATAATCGAGGCGCGGTCCGTCTCCTCCGCGGGAAGTTTTGTCACCCTTACCCTAGCTTCCTCAGCGCCAAAACTCAAAAACCCGGGCTTGCCTTTGTTGAGGACCTCCACCTCCACCTGTTCACGAGGAATGCCGAGCTCTTTTAGGGCGAGTTCGATGGCGTCTTCTACGGTCTTTGCGCTTACTTCCAGACTTTCCATGCTCAGGCCTCTTTTCTTGTCTCGCCTCTTGAGGCGCTAATTCCTCTTCTGTTGTTGGCACCGGAGCCCCAGGGGTCTCAGTTATAGGCGAAAGGGGTACCGGAGCCGGCGTTGGCGGAGCCGGGGCTCGCGTCAATATAGCCTTCCACCTCTGGACAGTGACCTCAAGACCACCCCACCCAGTGATAAAGTATTGCATCACGATGCCAATAATATTGGAGACGAGCCAGAACAGGGCTAAGCCAGTGGGGAACTGCATGGTGAAGAAGGCAAACATGAGGGGCATCATCCAAAGCATCGTCCTGCTCATCGACTGTTGCTTGGGATCGGTAGTGGGCGCGGTCATCATCTTCTGCTGAATCCACATCGTGCCCCCAACAAGGATGGGCATGATATAGAAGGAGTCGGGAATGGCAAGGTTGAGCCAGAGAAAACCTGACCCCATGGGCACCGCCTGATGCACTATGGATAGAGGATAAAGGTTCTGAGACAGATGCAACAGGTCTTCAGGGCTTGCTGCCAGGGCTCTCAGGACTGACTGGTAAAGGGCAATCCAGATCGGAAGCTGAATCAACATCGGCCACAGGCAACCCAAGGGGTTTACGCCACCCTCTTTATAAAGCTTCGATACTTCCTGCTGCATCCTTTGCTTATCCTTGGCATACTTCTTCTGAATTTCCTGCAACTTGGGCTGGAGCGTCGTCATCGCCTTCGTGGAACGAATCTGCCTCAAGGTAAAGGGCAGCATGATGAAGCGCACAATAATGGTGAGGGCAATGACGGCCAGCCCAAAGCTACTGAACAGCACGTGGGACAGCACGATCAAGAAATTGAGCATCGGTTGGAGCAGGAGAACATTCCAGAGTTCTGTCATGACCTAAACTTTACCTCAGGGCTCACGAGTAACTTGCTCCCAAAGTTTTTTGCCGTTATCTGTATCCAAAGCATAGAGGGTTCCGGCAGTGGTATAAACATAGACCGTATCCTCGCCAGCAAAAAGCGGGGCCCGGATGTGACCATCCACGGTTTTGGGCGCGGGCCATGCCGCCTCCCCGGTGCCGGCATCCAAAGCATAAACCTTGTCATCTTTAGAGCCAATAATCACCAGGTCGCCCACGATGACGGGGTCGGCTCGAATCTGCCCCAAGGTCTCGAAATCCCACTGTTTATCACCCGTCTCAGCATCGAGGGCATAAACCCAGTGGTCAAGACAGCCAGCGATGACAATATCATCGTAGACCACAGCTTTGACCCAAAACCAGCTGTCCGCCTCATCAAAGCGCCACTTCTCGGTGCCATTGAGGTTGATGGCGTAGAACTTGCTATCGAAGGCGCCAATGTAGATGGTGTTGTTATAGATTAGAGGGGTGGAGCCAATACCCCCTTGGGTCTCAAATCGCCAGTTCTCAGTGCCGGTTTCAGCATCTATGGCATAGAGGTTCTGGTCGAAGGAGCCGATATAGACCACGCCGTCATGAACGGCAGGGGTGGCCCAGATTTTGTCATCAGTTTGGAAGGGCTGCGGCCAAACCTCGTGCCCGCTCTCAGCATCGAGGGCATAGAGCTTGCCATCAGAGGAGCCAATATAGAGGACGCCATCCTCCACCACCGGGCTGCCGACAATGGGACCTATATCTCCCTTCTCGGGATATGCCCAGCCATTTATCTCTGTTGTCATCTCTTGGGCATCGATGGCATAGACCTTGCCATCGTAGGTACCGATATAGACCCTGCCATCATAAACAAAAGGAGTGCCATAGATGCTCTTTGGCACCGGAGGGGCACAGGAAAGGAAGCCACCCCCGACACCAGCGCCAAACCCCGGTTCACCCCGCTCTGGAAACCATTCCCGGAGGGCCACGTGAGGCTTAGGGTCGTTAGACAAAATGCCTTTGAAGACCTTCCCCCCCCTGGTGCCGACATAGAGGACATCATAGGTGTCACCTTCTTCCGACACTTCTTGAACCACCACCGGTCCCGACCATCCTTTGGAAGAAGCTCCAGTGCATCCCGAAAGGAGCAGGCAACCTGCTAACAGAAGAGCAAATATGAGCCAAAACTTCGGTTTCATGAATACATAACTATTTGCCGAGAGGCTGAGTCATCAAGGCACGGGGTCAAACCCACGATGGTGGAACGGATGACATCGAGCGAGGCGCTTTGTCCCCAGCCAAACACCCCTCAAAAACCCATGCTTCTCGATAGCCTCAAAGGTATACTCAGAGCAGGAGGGGACAAAGCGGCAGGAAGTGTAGGTCACCTGGGAAATAGTCAACTGATAGCATCGGATCAAACCTAGGCCAATCCTCTTCATGTCCCTCTCCTCCCCGAAACCTCCCCATCAGCTAGAAGTTGCGCCCGGGATAATAATTGCGCCATCGCCCTCCTCAAGGTATGATAATCGGCCTCAGCGGCTGCGGCGCGGGCGATGAACACCACGTCCCAGCCATCCTTTACCGGCGTCAACCTGACCCCCTCTCGAAGCAGCCGCTTCACTCGATTTCGCACCACCGCCTTGCCCAATCGCTTCCCCACAGCAAAGCCACATCGCGTCCATCCCAATTCGTTGGGCAACGCCCTCAGCACCACCAGACTATTAGACCAAGACCTCCCGTTATTAATGACAGCCTCAAACTGTGTTTCCTTAGTCAGCCGCTTTTCTCTCCCCATCTCACACCGTGAGCCGCTTCCGCCCTCTAAGCCGCCTCCGCCTCAGCACGGCGCGACCACCCCTTGTCGCCATTCGTGCCAGGAACCCATGCTCCCGCTTTCTCGGTATCCTCTTCGGCTGATAGGTCCTCTTTGGCATTACTTGCAAAATTATACTTCACCCCACCCAGGGTGTCAATTTTCAGCCAATAACTGGACGGGCCCTTGAGGCAGTAGTATAATCCCTATGACCAGATTTGAAAGTGTCCTTTTGGGGGTAGACTATGAAATTTAGGGACATGCTATATACCAAAGAGGATGGCATCGCCACTATCACCTTTAACCGCCCCCGGGCGTTAAACGCCCTAACAGCAAAGATGATGCAGGAGTGGATGACAGCAATGGAGGATGCCGCCAATAATGACCAGGTGAAGGTGGTGGTGCTCACGGGAGCAGGGCGTGCCTTCTGCTCAGGAAGGGACATGAGGTACGGCGAGGATGAACCTGAGTCTTTCTCCCCTTTCGGGGAATCGAAATCCAGAGAGCAGAATATCGCCAGTGTCCTGGCAGCCCTGGACAAGCCCTACATCGCAGCAATAAATGGGCCTGCTGTGGGGGCGGGGATGGATTATGCCAGCATGTGCGACATCAGGATCGCCTCGGAGCGAGCTAGATTCAGCATGGCCTATGTGAGAATGGGGCTCCCCCCAGCCATAGGGGGGTGTTATTTTCTGCCTCGCATTGTGGGCATAGCTAACGCCTGCGATTTGATCTGGACGGGGAAGATGATCGACGCCCAGGAGGCGCTACGCATTGGCTTCGTAAGCCAGGTGGTGCCCCACGATGAGCTCGAGGCGGCAACAAAGGAGCTGGCAATGAGACTGGCCATGGGACCCTCGGTAGCCATCAGGCTGGCAAAGCGCCTCATCTACGGCTGCCTTGAACTCGACCCAGAAAAAGCTCTGGAGGAGCACCAAAAAGCGATACTCACCGCCCTGAGCACCGAGGATGCTAAGGAAGGACCCCGGGCCTGGATAGAGAAAAGAGAACCCGTTTTCAAAGGGAGGTAGCAGTGGAAGAGCGAGAAAAACTCAAGGTTAAAATTAGGCACATCTTGGGAAAGAAAGTTAGATTTCTGCGCCGCCAGGGGCTGACGCCTGCCAACCTCTATGGACCCAAGACCGAGTCCATCGCCCTCGAGGTGGAGTCCCCTGTCCTCGAGCGCCTCATCGCCAGGGTGGGAAGGAACGCCCTGATCAACCTCATGGTTGATGGGGGCAAGAAGCCGAGACTGGTGATGATTCGCGATATTCAGCGCCACCCTCTGACTGGCAACTTGCTCCACGTGGACTTTTTCCAGGTAGAGGTGACCCACAAAGTGAGGACTGAGATACCGCTCATCTTCCTCGGCGAGGCACCGGCAACCAAGAAGGCCAGGGTGATGCTAATCCAGAATCTAACCTCACTCAACGTGGAAGGCCTGCCTACAGATCTGCCCCGAAGCATCGAGGTCGACCAATCGATGCTGGAAGAGGTGGATCAAGTAATCCACGTCAGGGACATCGCCATCAGCGATAAGCTTGAGCTTCTTACTGATCCCGATGCAGTTGCGGTCTACCTGGAAGAGAGCCGCGTTCCTGTGGAGGAAGTGGAGGTAAAGGAGGAGGTGGAGGCTGAGGCTGAGGTTGAGGCAGAAGAGGAAACAACGGAATAAAGTGCTCGCCCTCTATTGTCATCGCTGGCTGGGCAGAATCGCTCCCACAAATCCCCTTTGCCCGCGAGAGAACTCCTCAGCGGACATCGCCCTTCTGCCTTCAAGCTGAACTCGAAGCAGGCCGAGGATTCCGTCACCGGTCTCCACCCCTAAAGCAGCGCCAGCATCGGGAGCTAGAGCCCTGACCCGCCCCGGCTCCCCCCTCCCAGGGAGAGCGATAGCCTCCAACACCTTGACCATCTTCCCCTGCCACCAGGTATAGCAACCGGGCCAGGGATAAAAGGCTCTCACCCGGCGCCAGATCTCGAGGGCGGATAAATGCCAATCGATTTCTCCCTCCTCCTTGGAAATAAGCTTGGTATAGGTAGCACCCTCCTCCGGTTGCGGTTGGGGGGCAAGGCTACGGGAGAGCCAGAGAGGCAATGTTTCTTGTAAAAGCTGGGTCGCTATTGGGGCCAGCTTCTTGGTGAGCGACTCTGTGGTATCCTGAGGCTCAATGGCGACTCTGCGCTGTGAGAGGATCGGGCCGCAATCAACGCCCTCCTCCATAAGCATGATGCTGACCCCTGTCCATTCATCGCCAGCAAGTATCGCCCCCTGCACCGGTGAGGGGCCGCGATGGCGGGGAAGAAGGGAGGGGTGAAGGTTGATGCAGCCAAAGGGAGGCAGGGCGAGCACCTCTGAGGGCAAGATGATGCCCAAAGCAGCTACGACAATAACATCGGGCCGCGAGTGAGACAGAGATTCCGTGACCCCGGGCTCTTTGAACCTGGGGGGTTGAACCACCGTCAGCCCATGTTCCAGAGCCACCCTCTTTACCACAGGGGGGGAGGGAGCACGCCCCCTACCCACAGGCCTATCAGGTTGAGTGTAGATTGCAATCAGCTCATGCTCACTACCAATAAGCCACTCCAGGATTGGCAGGCTGAACTCAGCGGCACCCATGAAAACGATGCGCATAATCACTCCCAATGACATTCTATCATTGACGAGCAGCATCAACAACCAAGGGGAATTAATCTCCAAAATAACATAAAATTGGATAAAGGGAGCAGTTTTAAAAATTGGGCATAAAATGTGCAAAAAACCCTTGACCGCAGGCTCAGTTTTTGTTATTGTTCATGGCGTTCCCGCGCAAATCTTCAAACTAGCCCATTGGAATAATACCGGACCTTTTCAAGTGTTAAGTGTCGGAGACCCGACACTTCCTCTTAGTGCCAAGAGGCACTCTCAGAATGGTGATCGAGGATTGCTATAGTTCATCTCCTAGGCTCGGAGGAGCTTGTGAATGTGAAAGAGAGGTCAGCCAGAGAAATTTGGGAGGCGGTGCTTGGGGAGCTACAGCTACAAGTGACAAAGACAAACTTCGATACTTGGCTGCGAGAAACTGTCGGCCTCGGTTATGAGGATGAGCAGTTTGTGGTAGGGGTGTCATCCCCTTTCGCTGTAGAGTGGCTCGACAAGCAGCTACATTCTTTGATCGAGAAGACCCTTATCTCGGTCACCGGGCATAGCCCAAAAGTTCGTTTCCAAATCCACAACAATGAGAATGGTACGATGAGCATAGGAGGCGCCAAAGCAAGTTCCCCAAGCCTTGCACTAAGCACTCGGAGGACAAACACCTTCAACCCTAAGTATACTTTTCAATCGTTCATCGTGGGCAATTGTAATCGCCTGGCTCACGCAGCCGCGCTAGGGGTGGCGGAGAAACCAGGCGCTTTCTACAATCCGCTATTCATTTATGGCGGGGTGGGGTTAGGAAAGACCCATCTGCTACATGCTATCGGACATTTCGTTTCGGCAAGCAACCTGCGAGCGCTTTATGTAAGCACTGAACAGTTTACCAATGAGTTCATAAAGGCGATCCGGGAGAGGAAAACGGAGGATTTTCGCAAGAAGTATAGAGGGGTAGATGTCCTCCTCGTAGATGATATTCACTTTCTTATTGGCAAAGAACAAACTCAAGAGGGCTTCTTTCACACCTTTAATGACCTTCATAATAACAACCGCCAGATCGTGATCACCAGCGATCGCCCCCCGAAATCGATGCCCTTACTTGAAGACCGGCTGCGCTCGCGCTTTGGATGGGGGCTGATAGCTGATATCCAATCCCCAGACCTTGAGACCCGCCACGCCATCCTGCAGGCGAAGGCAGAGGAACAGGGGGTGTCTATAGGGCAGGATGTTCTGGATTTAATTGCTCGCAAAGCCCAGAAAAGCATTCGCGAGCTGGAGGGGTCACTCAACCGGGTCATTGCTTTCGCCAGGCTGACCAAGGCAGCCCTAACCGTAGAAATTGCGACTCAGGCTCTCACTGAGTTCCTTGATCCCGCGCCGCGGCGCAGCGTGAGCCCATTAAAAATCATCCGCACCGTAGCCAAATACTTCGACCTTGAGCCCGAGACCCTGAGGGGCAAGAGACGGGACAAGCAGATAGTCTTAGCCCGGCATATTTCCGTTTATCTCATCAGAGAGGAGATTGGGCAAGCCTTTGCTGAGATCGGCAAGCAGCTTGGTGGCAGAGACCATTCAGCAATTCTACGCGGCTACGAGAAAATCGTTAACTACATCAATATCAGCCCTCAATTGCGCCGCGATATCTTGGACATCAGAGAGAGCCTGTACTCTAAGACCAGTTCTTAGTCCCGCTTATGCACCGTGAGCCAAGCTCAGGCGACATAAAATCGTGCACAAATCGTTCCATTCGGTGCATAAGTGCGTGGAAGTGTGCACAAAATCTGGCCTCTTATGTTAACACCCTGCTACCGCGGTGTGTTCATCTTTTCCTCCATAGCCAGTCTGGATGCACTTTTGTGTCACCTCACATGCACCAAAAAGACGCTTATAACGCTCCCTTATTCACAAGATAGGCCTATCTGATAGTCACTCTGTGACTTAGTTATTATTAAGTATTATTATTCTTAAACTTATCAAATAATAGATAGATGATTTATAATAAAGTCAGTGAGAAGAATGATGGACACTGTTGAGGTCCGTGTTAGAGCTGGCGATGGTGGTGATGGTGTAGTGAGCTTTCGCCAGGAGAAGTTTGTTCCCTGGGGTGGGCCTGATGGCGGTGATGGAGGTAACGGCGGTAGCGTTTTTTTGGAAGCTGATGCCCGCGTTAACACACTACGCTGGTTTTGGAGGAGAAGGCATTTTCAGGCACAGCGTGGGGGGAATGGTGCTGGTGGGCGGATGCATGGCAAGAATGGTGACGATCTGGTGGTGAGCGTGCCGTTGGGCACTGTGGTTTTTAACAAAGAAAGCGCTGGCGAGAAGCTTTTGCTTGCTGATTTGGCCGAGGAAGGGCAAAGGGTGTTAGTAGCCCAGGGGGGTCGGGGAGGCTGGGGCAATACTCGGTTTGTATCTTCCACCCGCCAGGCGCCACGCATTGCGCAAAGAGGGGAGAAAGGGGAGGAAGCCACCTTAATCCTCGACCTAAAGCTCATAGCTGACATCGGGCTAATCGGCTACCCTAATGTCGGTAAGTCCACTCTCCTCGCTTCAGCCTCGGCGGCACGCCCCAAGATAGCTGAGTACCCCTTCACTACCATAGAGCCTGTGCTGGGGGTGGTAGATGTCGCCAATCGCTCGTTTGTCCTGGCCGAAATACCGGGGCTGGTCGAAGGCGCTCATCGTGGTGTGGGCTTAGGCCATGATTTTCTGCGCCACGCAGAGCGGACCAAGGTGCTCATTCACCTGCTGGACGGCACCTCCCGGAGCCCGCTTTCTGATATGCAAAAGCTGAATCAGGAGCTTTCGTTATATAACTCTATCCTGGCAGCAAAGGCGCAGCTGTTGGCAGTAAACAAGATCGATCTCCCTGAGGTCAAGGCGCGCATCCCTGCCCTTGAGCGAGAGCTAGCTTCCCTTAAGGAGCCCCTCTTTTTTATCTCAGCGGCGACCGGGGATGGCGTTCCCCAACTGATGGCCAAGGCCGCTGAGATGCTAGATTTTATTGCTGCCCAACCCCGAGCTGAGGCGGCGCCGGTGGCTGTGTTTCGCCCCCAGCCGAAAAAGGAGCGCATCTCGGTATCAAAGGAAGGGGAGGTCTTCGTCGTCTCAGCACCAAAGATTGAAAGCTTGGCCCTGCGAATGGACCTCAAAAACCCCGAGGCACGCTCCTACCTCTGGAGGCAGTGCCAAAAAGCGGGGGTTAGCGCTGCGCTGAAAAAGGCGGGAGCCAATCCCGGGGATAGGATCCGCCTCGGCGAAATAGAATTGGAGTGGGATTAAATGGATATCGGCGTTCTCGGCGGGACATTCGACCCCGTTCATACCGGCCACCTTATCATAGCCGAGGAGGCCAGGCTGAGGCTGGGGCTTTCCCAGGTGCTCTTTGTTCCCGCAAGCCAACCGTGGCTCAAAGAACATAATAAAATCACCCCTGGCGAGCACAGGATGGAGATGATCAGGCTGGCGCTTGCCCCTAATACCTATTTTCGAGCTTCCGCCGTTGATCTAGGCCGTCCCGGCCCTTCTTATACTGTGGACACGCTTGCCGATTTGAGGCGTGAGCTGGGGGAGGAAGCGAATCTCTATTTCATCCTCGGCATCGATGCCCTGGCGCAACTCCCCACATGGAGGGAGCCGCAGAGGATTGTGGAGCTATGCCATCTGGTGGCAGCCAGGCGCCCTGAAGCCGGGGATTTAGACTTGGAGTCCCTGGAGCGAAGCATCCCCGGCATCTCCCGGCGCATAACCATCCTAGACAACCCACTGATCGACATCAGCTCCTCTGACATAAGGCAGCGGGTAGCTGAGGGCAAATCCATCCATGAAATGGTCCCCGAGGCTGTGGAGCTATACATAAAGGAGAAGGGGCTATATATCTAGGTTCCTCACGCTCTTGGCGTAGGCTTGGATGAAGGCTTTTCGCGGCGGGACCTCGTCCCCCATCAGGGTGCGGAAGATCAGGTCCGCCTTAACCGCATCGGCGATATTGACCTTGAGCATGGTCCTTGTCTCCGGGTTCATAGTGGTGTCCCATAGCTGCTGGGCGCTCATCTCCCCCAGCCCCTTGTAGCGCTGGATTCCCAGCTTCTTCCCCTTTAGCTTCTTCAGCAGTGCCTCCTGCTCCTTCTCCGAGTAGACCCAGTGCTGCTCCTTGCCACTGGTGATGCGGTAAAGGGGTGGCTGAGCAATGTAGAGATGACCGTTTTCGATCAGCTGCGCCATGTGGCGGAAGAAGAAGGTCAAGAGCAGGGTGCGAATATGGGAGCCATCGACGTCGGCGTCGGTCATGATGATGATGCGATGGTAGCGCAGCTTGGAGAGGTCCATCTGGTGGTCGATTCCCGTCCCTAAGGCGGTGATGATGGTACGGATCTCCTCATGGGCCAGCATCTTATCCGGCGGTGCCTTTTCCACATTGAGGATCTTGCCCCTCAGCGGGAGGATGGCCTGGAAGTGGCGATCTCGACCCTGCTTTGCCGAGCCGCCTGCGGACTCACCCTCCACCAGATAGAGTTCGCAATGGGAGGGGTTCTTCTCGATGCAGTCGGTAAGCTTCCCGGGCAAGGTGGCGGTATCGAGGGCCGTCTTTTTGATGACTAGGTCGCGAGCCTTGCGCGCCGCCTCGCGAGCCCGGGCTGAGGTGAGGCACTTTTCAATGATCCTTTTCGCTTCCTGGGGGTGCTCCTCAAGGTATTGGGAAAGCCCCTCCGCCACTGCGGCCTCGACATGGTTTTTTACCTCGGGGTTGCCCAGCTTGGCCTTGGTTTGTCCCTCAAATTGAGGCTCGGCAATCTTGACGCTGATAATGGCTACCAGCCCCTCTCTGGTGTCATCGCCGATGAGATTGGCATCCTCCTCCTTGAGCAGCTTCATCTTGCGGGTGTAGTCGTTGATGACCCGGGTGAGGGCGGTGCGAAAGCCGGTAAGGTGGCTCCCGCCGTCTTGGGTGTTGATGCAATTGGCAAAGCTGAAGGTGGTCTCGGTGAAGCCATCATTATACTGGATGGCGGCCTCCACCTGTGTGCCATTGACCAGCTTTGAAGTGTAGATTGGCTTATGAAGCACTGTCCTATTTTTGTTCAGGTAGCGGGCAAAACTGGCGATGCCTCCATCAAAGTAAAAGGTGATGTCGCGGTCAGCTCTCTCATCCCTGAGGTGCAGCTCCAGCCCCTTGGTCAGATAGCACATCTCGCGAAAACGCTGGGCTAGGGCATCGAAATCGTAGTTCAGGTTGCCAAAGATGTCCTTATCGGCGAGGAAGTTGGTGATGGTGCCTGTATCTGAGGCCTCGCCCACCGCCTCAACGCTATTCTGGGCCACGCCGCGGCGGTATTCCTGGGAGTAGAGCTTGCCGTCCCGCTTCACCTGAACCTTGAGCCATGAGGAGAGGGCGTTTACCACCGAGGCGCCTACGCCATGAAGCCCGCCGGAAACCGTGTAGCTCCTGCCGCCAAACTTGGCCCCGGCGTGGAGGGTGGTCATCACCGCCTCCAGTGCTGAGGTGCGGGTTACGGGGTGGATGTCGATGGGGATTCCCCTGCCATTATCTGCCACCTCGACCTGACCGTCCTTGTGGAGGGTGACATCCACCTTATCACAGCAGCCAACTATGGCTTCATCGATGCTGTTATAGACGATCTCGTGTACAAGGTGGTGAAGCCCCTTTTGCCCGGTGCTGCCGATATACATCCCGGGGCGACGGCGCACTGCCTCAAGGCCATCCAGGACCTCGATGTCCTCAGCGGTGTAATCGTTGTTCCTGTTCACTTGTGCGTTGTTGATTTCCATCCTCCGTGAAAACAAAAAACTCTACCTACGCGTAAAGCTATGGCAGAGCTTCACCAAAAACAAAAGTCAATTGCCGAGCAATTAGTGGTATACATTTAATTATTATAGCACAAATTGGCGATTATGTGAAGGTTTTAACTGTAAACCGCCACCAGAACTGCGTCCTGGGGGTTGGTCTCTTCGAAGAATATGAGGGCACAGTGGCGGCCGGTAACCATCTCAGAGGAAGGGATGTTTCTCGCCACCGGCACCCCTTCGAGCCAGACGGAAAGGCTGCCGGCAACCTGAACCGTTGCCCTGTAGGTTCCCGAATCAAAGCCCTTTATTACACCCTTTCTCACTTCCATTACACCCCTCCCAGGCGAAGCCTCTGCTCATAGCGGGCCTCGCGCCCTGAGGTGGAGTAGCGAAGCGTCATCCCCACCACACGCCGCCTCACCGAGGACAGCCCCGCCCGCTCATCGGTGATTTCGACCACATCGTAGAGGTCCTGCCCACAGTTTAGGGGCACCAGAATCTCGCCGCCACTTGCCGCTATCGCCTGCTCCCTGAGCTCGGCTTCGCCCCGAGCCTTAGCCTTGGCCAGTGTATCCAGATTCAGGTCGTGAACCTGACCCAGGCGGTCATAGATCTTGGCGATCTCATCCCAGTCGAATGTTTCTCTCATAATGCCATCGCCGTAGACCTGCACCCGATTAATCTCCTGGGTGCCAGAGGTATAGCGAGCCTCAAAGATGGCATGGTCGGTTCCATAGCTATAGACGCTCTCCTCATCGGAAACGGGATTCTTTAAATAACCGCAGTCCCTGAGGAAGAAGAGGACATCGGGAACCATCTCCAGCAGGCGGCGCACTGCTGTAGCGCCACTCTCCCTGGGGTGGATGGTGAAGGCGGGGTATTGATTGACCAACGCCTCGCTGGTGCTGAAGGCTGAGACTTCGAGCCCTGCCCGGGCAAGAAGGAAGGAAAGCAGCTGGAAGATGTTCTTCTCCCCCTGAGCCCAACTGAACTGTCGCCGTGCCCGCCAGTGATCGAGAAGCCATCGGCCATCGCGGCCGTGAAGCACAAAATAGGAGCGGCCGGCTTCGGAGACATATTCCCAGCTCTCGATCCAATAGGCAGGACCCAGGGAAAACTCGGCTCCAACGGTGGTTCTATAGCCGGGGTAAACCAGGAGTTCGGAGCCTGCTTTGATCGCGGCATAGTCTCCACTGCCAGCCTCCTTATAGCGTCCATCATCGTTGCGAAGCACCACAGCAATCCTGCCCGAAAAAACCTCGGTCACGGCGCTAATCTCGACCACATCATCGGTGAGCTCCACGGCAGCGGGGGAACGCGGTGCCCGCCACACGCCAAAGGCGGTGCAGAGCCAGACATAGGAGTCATGATGGGTGATGGCTACGCCGTAGCTACTGGCGAGGTTGAATGGGACCGGCTCGCGCCAGAGATTGGAGATGAAATCGGCGGTGACTAAGGAATGAGACCACAGGGGGCGACTATAGACATCAGGCCCCTCATACTTCTCGACGAAGAAGGCTCGGAAAACGTCGGGGCATGCAAGATATGGGTAGTGAAATTCCACTCCTGAGCCGGCGCTGGAGAGGATGAGCTCGGCTAAAGGGGACCAAGTGCCCGGGGTGGCAGAATAGCCATCGCCGTAGACACAGGTGCAGACCTTGTAGTTGTTGGAGCTGTCCTGTCCGCTGACAATTACGTTCCAGTCCCAGTGATAGACAACCGAAACCCCGCTAATGGAGGCAAGGCTGTTGGTCCACGCCGCCCACGACCCCCAGTCATCGCCTACTCGCAAGCGTCGGTAGAGGATGCCCTGGGCGGCATAAAGGAAAAGGATCGTGGTGGAGTCCTTGTAGGCTACTGCGACCCGGACATCGAAAGCCGGGCCTGCAGTGGAGCCGAAGTAGCTCCACCCGGTCCAGTTTTGGCCATAATCGCTGCTGTGGCTCTCGGCGAGCCAGCCGTTGGCCGCAACGCGAAGACAGAATACGTGCTCGCCAAAGGAGGCCAGGGCGACGGCGTAGGTAGAATTAGACCATAGCGTCCAGGAAGAGAAATCGCTTTCAGGGCCGGGGCTGGTCACCCGCTGCCGGTAGAGATTGTGGGTATTGGGGTCAACCCTGAGCCGCACCAGCGAGCCATCGCCGGGCATGGTGGCTGCATGGTAGAAATCGGGCTCAATCCCGGTGTAAAGGCGGCTCCAGATGAGCCGGGTGACCCCGCCCACCCTTTCCACCACCTCCACCCTGACATAGGGCAGCCTGGACTCGCTCTTCTGGGCATCAAGCAGAGTGCTCGATAGATACTTCACCCCTTCCCCCCGATCAGCGCCTCCAAGGTATGGGGAAGCTCCCTACCTGCCTTTTGGTAGTGGGAAGCAAGGTGCCGGGCGGCGTGAAGTATCTGCTCTGCGGTGGCCTCGACCCTCTGCCCTCGGTAGCCGCCGGGGGAGAGGGCCGCCACTGCAGCCGGCATGCGATCCCAGTCCACAGTCCTTTCGATGTCCAGCTTTCCTGCCAGTGCGCGGAAGATGGCCCGGGTATGGTGGGGGAGCTTCCAGGTCTCCGGGTCTTCAGGGTCGCCAACGATGGCGAATGCTTCTAAGGGCAATCCCCCCTTCAGTTTGCCCAGCCCGTTTCGTATCTTATCCTGTGCTGTGGTCATTGTTTACCTCTTAAGGCCCCCAGTCGGTGGTTTGGCTCGCCCCTGGCTCATAGGCGCGGTAGAGGCGACGGGCGCGCACCCTGTTTTTCCGGCTGTGCCTGGCTAAGGCGCGGAGGAAGGAAGCCAAGCGGTCCTGTCCCCAGGTGAGGTAGCTTTTCCAGGTGGAGCTGCCGCCAAGGTTCACCCGATTGGTGGCAAAGCTGGCCCACTCCACTGCGGCGTAGCCCTCAGCCCCTACAGCCACCACATCCTCAAGGGGCGAGGGGAGGGTAGAGGTGGCTTCATCCAGGGTATGGAGCTTGCCGTAGTAGATATCTACCTCTTCCCCCTCACCCGGAGTTCTATCGGTGAGCAGGGTCAGGGTATCGCCCCAGAGGCTGAAGCGAATGTATTGCGGCGGGTACTGCCCCGTGGGGTACTCCACGGCCTCGATGGCAACCAGGTCGCTGAGGCTGGAGATGGAAAGATCTCGGCTGCCGGCGGTGGTATACAGGGCGGCCTTGGTCTCAATGGGAACGGCGATGCTCAACTCCCTCACCGCGTGTTCGATGTGGCGATTCAGCTCCTCATCTGTCCAGCGATAATTGTTGGCATCCTCGTCATGCAGGTCCTGGCGCACCCGCGCCCTCATCTCCGCCAGGTTCATATCTCCTCCTTTGCGGCGCTATCAACCGAAGCTCCCCTGCCCTACATGAGGGACACTCCCCTGCCTTCAGCTCACGGATTTCAGGGAAATGTAGCCTTGCCGTATCCTCGGTCATTTCAAAATCCTGGGTATAACCGCAATTGGGACAACTCCAGGTGGTCATGGCACCTCCTCTAGAGCTGGCATCGTTTCTGGAGTTATGTCCATTCCCTTCTCTTTAACCGCCAGCCCTTTGCCTATCGCGTGCTCATTTAAGCGCCTCTGTTCATCAGGTGACAGTTGTGGCTCAAACTCCAGGATTATCTCATCGCCTGATTGGATAATGGCTTGAGGCGCCCTGCCGATGGCCGCTTCCATCTCTTGCCAGATGTCTTGCTTGATGAGTTTGTATCGCATCATCGATCCCTTTCATACGCGATTCTGCCCAACCGCATATATTTGTTGGCAGCTTCGTTTGTCGTAAAGCCCATGTTCAGACGATACTGACCCGCCGCCGGCAAATTGTCGGTATGGGTTACTTTCAGCACACCATCTACGTAGAACTTAACGTTGGTCCCCTGGGTCACCACCGCTCTAAGCACTGTATGCTGACTGCCTGACGATATATTGACCCCTGTGTCGGTGATCTTCTGGGTAGTGTCGTCTCCATTGCTGGCGTAGAGGTCGCCGTTCACGATCTTAAACCCAAAATGGTTATCCGTTTCCGTAGGAGGCGCGTTAGTGTTCTGACACTGATGGAGGTAGGTGGTCTGATTTGCAACGCTGATGGTGAAGCTATAAAGCAGCCACTCCACAGTGGTAACTTTCCCTGTCTCCACTAACCTGTAAATATCACATTTGGCATACAGGTATGCTTTGTTCCCTGAGACGTTGCCAGTCTTTAAGTAGATATTGTGGCCATCAGCACTTATGGAACCGCCTGTGTCGATAGTGCTCGTAAAGCCGTCCTTGCTCACCCAGCACAGGATTTCTCTGAACTTATCGAAGAAATCAAAAGAGCCACCGCCATCAACGTCTGCCCAAACTGGGTTCGCTCCGGCACCCTGGGTCTTGAGGAACTGACCAGAGGTACCAGCGCCAAGCCTTGTCGGCCCGGCGGCATCCCTGATTAAGATATCGCCCTGGGTGGTGAGGACACCACCAAGCCTGGCGGCGGGGAGATTTCCCGTGGTGAGTTCCGAGGCATCTACGGTCTTTTCATGGTGGTCGGACGCTCCGATCCCGGTCAGGCTTGAGTGAGCCCGCTCCGTCAGGTTTGCCAGAGCATCGTGGGGAACAACGGTGCCCAGGGGGTGGCGCTCAGTGGTATCGTGCCGAGAGGTATTGAGATATTGAGTGTGGTCATCATCCCCCAGGCCGTCCAGCGCCAGCCCATGATCCAGCTTGCCTCCAGTCCCACCTCCAGATGATTGGTGGGTATGGTCTTTCGGCTTCTGGAGATCGGCAAGCTCACCGCTCAACCCCTCCACGCTGATCTCATCAGCACCGCCGTCCTGGTGGCTTGCGGCGTGTGCCTTAGGGTCATGGTCCTGGACTTGCGCCTTTGTCGCGCCCTCCAACTTCTCGGAGTTGTCCACAATGCCGTCATCATCGGTATCATAGACGGATTTGAGCATGTCTCCGCCACCAGCCGGGGTTTTCGGCTTCCACTTGCTGGTAGTCTGCTCCCATGTCACCACCTGCCCATCGGCAGGTGCGCCGCTATCGAGGTCTCTTCCCTGGAGCTTCACCGCATCATGTTCGAGATCGGTGATCTCACTTTCAGTATGCGTATGAGCTTTAGGGTCATGGTTCTGGACTTGCGCCTTTGTGCTCCCCTCCAGCTTCTCGGAGTTGTCCACAATGCCGTCATCATCGGTATCATAGACGCTCTTGAGCATATCGCCCCCACCGCTGGGGGTGTCAAATTCCAGGGCGTTCTCCGCGGCGTGCACCTTGGCATATTTGCCCCCCTCCCCCGCATAGCTACCGGGTGTATCGGAGAGTCCCAGGAATTCGGTGACGCCGCCTTCAGCGTATCCCTCACCGGCAAGTCTTAGTGCCATCTCTACCTCCTTTAACAGAGCACGTAGTCAGCGCTGAGGCTGAAGGATGTGCCCGAAAATTGGGTCACTTTGAGGAAGATGGTGGAGCCTCGGGCATCGGGCACCGCCAGAGCATAGCGACCGGTCTCGGTGAACTGCCGCGAAGCCCCGCCGAACCATATGGATTGGCGAGAGTTCCAGAAGATGACCTGCACCGTAAGGCTGGTGAAATCTACGCCGTCAATGGTTAAGTCCAGGCGGCAGTATTCATAGCCACTGCAATCGATGGCGCCACTGGTATCCTCTGGGTCGGCGGCATCGACAGCGGTGACACCGCTCCGATGCAATCCCGGCTCCGTTGTCTCATAGACCGGACCCTTGGGGATCCCGTTCTCATCAATGCGTACATTTGCCATAGCTCACCCCCTGTTCAGGTGGAGGGAGATAGAGCAACGCCCTACCCCCCTCCTTTCTAGTCGCGAACTCCAATGAGTTTCGCGAGCTTTATGGTGTTGAACGCGGCGATGGAGACGTACCACTTGACTCTGGTCCTGGAGGCGTCCCTGGTCTCAAGGCTGCCCACCCGCTCTACCTGGAGCCCTCCGGGGCTGGTGAGCCCGGCTACTGCCCCCTCGCCGAACTTAAGGGCGTAGATGGTGGAGCAGTCTTCGGAGCTGCCAACGGTGTTGTCATCTGCGATCCAATCGCAAACCCCGATGGGGGTGGCGTCGTAAAACTCCACCATCTGCCCAAACTGGTTGCTATCGGTGACCAGAACCCCGCCTGCGGCCCGGCTCAAAGCGGTGAGCTTGCGCCTCGAGCGCCGGCTCATGAGAAGCATCTCCGGCTTGCCCCCCTTGAGCTTGTCGATGAGCTCATCGAGCTTCTCCAGGGTGAGGGTGGCTCCATTTGCGCCCATGCTCACCGTCTGGTTGACATCGCAGAGCGTATCGATGCCATCGAAGGACTTGGGATCGGATGTGGTATCGCCGTTGATGAACGTGTCCTCGAACTTCTGCTGCACCGCCTTGGCCTTGAGCTGAACGACGGCGGCCTCCAGGTCCTGGATATTGCTCCTGGTTGCCTTGAGGAAGTTGTCAACATCGGCGTCGCCGCCCAGGATCTTGAGCGTGGCCGTCTTCTGGGTGAAGGTCGGCGTGGACTCAGCCCAGGTATCGCCAACGTCATAGAAGGCTGCGGTGGCTGCTTCGTTCTCCTGGTTGTAGGTCAGCCCATTGCCCACGATCTCGATGAACGGCATAAGCTGAAGGATGGGGCTATCATAGATGATGGTCTCGATAACCCCCACGAGCAAAATGTCGTTGGAAAGCTTTGCTGCTTCGGCTAGAGTAAGTGCCATGTTTGCCTCCTTTGGTTATTTGCGTTTTTCCTTGGGTTTCTGGCCTTCCCACTGAGCTATGTGGTTTGTTGTGTGTGAGAAAGGGCGTAGGCGATTTTTTCCTGTGGGGAGAGCGCCCCGAGATCGGGAGGCGTCCTTGCCGGAGCCCCGGTGGGTACCCTCTCCGCTTCAGCCTGAGCCTCAAGCTGCGTCTTCACCTTCTCCACCATCTCCCGAGCGGCAGCAAAGGAGGCCTCCACCTCCTGGGGGGTCTCTCCCGTGATCAGCTCTTGGGGCACCTCGGGGGCGGTGGTGAGGATGAGGGCTCGATATTTGGCTGCGGCGCCGGATAGCTGCTCCCTGAGCGCCGTCACCTCGCTCTCAACCTCCTGCTCCCGCTCCGCCATCTGCTGCTGAAGCTGGACCAGTGTCGCCTCCAGCTCCCCGATCCGCCTCTCCTGTTCGTTTTCTGTGCCCTCGCCCCCGCCCTCGCCCTCGCCCTCGCTCTCGGCCTTCATCTCCTCGACCTCTTTGGTTTCCTCGGTCATGTTCCACCTCCTTTTTTCGCCAGAAGGGTGCAGGTGTGCTACTCTCTTTATAGAACATCTGTTCTCATGCTGTCAAGGGAAAGATGGCACAGTTGACTATTTAGAAAGGGATGGTTATATTTTGGGTGGGGAAAAGGATGCTGAAAAAGATAAAGGTTTCATGCGGGGAGGTGAGCCTTGACAACAGCCATGCCATTTGAGAGAGGGCCCTACCTGTTAGCGGCCTTCATTTGTGAAAAGGTATTGGAAGAAAAGGATGGGGTTAAATCGGCTATTCGCATCATCGACCGGGTAACACGCACCGTGGTAGACCCTAGTCCCCCAGAGAAGATGGAGCCTTTCGACCACGAGTTGACGCTGTTAATCAAGCTGAAGTCGGGCAACGCGCGTGGTGTTTATCCCATTCAGGTTCGCTTAGTGAAGCCGTCTGGTGAAAGCCCCACGCCCTTTGCTCAGAACGTTTTATTTGAAGGTGAGGAGGATCGGGGTGTGGACATTGTGATGAATATGAAGGTCAGATTTGACCAGACTGGTATTTACTGGTTTCATATATATCTTGGAGACGTGCGCTTAACCCAGATTCCGTTCAGGGTTAACTATGTGCCTCAGGTCAGGCAGGTACCGGGATAGTCTTATCGGAAGCTGTCGTAACAGCGGTAGCAACAGGCTCTATATCAGGAGAAGAAACCAGGATGGTATCCCTCTCGCTAATGAAACCCTGAAGGTGCTTTTGGAGTGTTAGTTCATCTATTATGCCCTCGCCAAGTTCAACAAGGTCAGCATCTATCTCATTCGCATGGGCAATGGCTTTTTCATCGCCCGAGTCTAGGATTCTTTGAAGGTTGGACAACAGCCAGGCCTCCAAGTCTTGGAGGGTGCACTGGTCATTCAAGTAATCTCGTATATGATCTAGGAGCTCTTGATCCATGACAAAACCTCCGCGGTCAGACAAGGTTAAATACGTATCCCGTAATAGTATACGTAAAATGTTCAACGAAAGTCAATATCCAGACATGATAGCACGTGGACAGTTGGCACCGGAGCACCCCTACCTGCGCGATGACCACTTGAAGGAACCTGAAGAATATCAAGGGCCGTATTGTACACGTAGCCAAACGATCCGCTATTATGACAGTAATGGCCAGTGGGTTGTGGTGGTTCACCAATATCTGCGCCCAGACAAGACGCTCGGGGCAAGTGGCATGCCAGACCCTAAAAGGTTGCGATTTGGAAACACAGTTTTCAGTGTTCCTCCCAAATAGAATCAGGCATCCCGCATTTGCCTTAGCTTGATCGATTTTCGCCTATGTTCCCCCCTTCTCCTCCATCCACCGCTTGAACTCGCCCTCGGGGTCGTCCACCCCCAGCTCCTCCATGGCGCGGCGGCGGCTGTGAATCCCGGCCTCAACCAGTATCTGCTCCTCCCTCACTAGCCGGCCCCGGTCCTGGGGCAAGACCGGACCCCAGATTATCCGCGAGCGGTAGGGGCTGTAGCCCACGCCGGTCTTCTGCTCCAGGATGCGCAGGATCATCTCGTTTCGCTTCTTATAGACGGCGGTGCGGATGAGCCGCTTTCGCCTCACCTTCTGCAGCAGGGGGTGAAGCTCCATCTCCAGCGCTACCCCTGATAGACCCCTCTGGTTATCGCCAAAGCTGGTTCGCGGCGACTCCGACAGGTCGTGGAGGGTGCGATAGATGAGGTCGATGTAGTCCACGTGGAGCCTTACTCCGCCGCCCTGGAGCAAATCCAGCAGATAAGCCCTCGCCTTCTCCGGAAGCTCCCATACCGCCCCAGGTTGGACCGCGATGTCGGAAGCCTCCTCCACATTTTCCAGGACGGCGATGGGATTGCCCGAGAGCTCGAGGATGGTGGAGAGCTGGGACATGGCGCGGTTGAGCTCCTGCGCTGGCTCCTTTATCGCCGTGATGTCGGAGACGCCCCAGAACTTCTTCGGCTCGCGCAGGTTGGGGTAGATGATGAACGGGATGAAGCCGTAGGGATTGGGTTTTCGCCTGAGGAGGTCGTTATCGATCCAGAGCTCGAAATCGCGGGCGGTCCACACCTCTACCACCGTCGATTCCTTCTTCCGGTTTTTCACCCCGTAGAGGAACTCCACCTCGTCGGCGGAGAGCTGGTAGCGGCTGGCGACCCGCCATACCCGGCTCACATCGTCGCCCACCCACCAGGCAAAAAGCCCCTGGACATCGGGCGCCGATACCCTGATCCGCTGTTCCTCGCTGTCCCAGGTTACCTTGAAGCAGCCATCGCCGAGGATGGCGGTATCGAGCTCGGTATCGAAGTCCAGTTGCTCCAGGTTATTGCCCCCGTAAACCTGATTTAGCGCCTCCTCCGCTCTCCTCGCCCTCTCCTTGGCCTCGGTGGAATCATCAACCGGATCAACGACGAAGTTGAGCCCGCTTATCAAATAGGAGGTCGCCTTTTCCACGAACGCCTTGGCGTAGTTGATGGTGATGCGCCGCTCCCCCCGTCTTCGATTCCCCAGCCACTGCATTCCGTTATAGAACTCCAGATTCTCGCGATAGGCCCTGATGCGCTGAAAGTCCTTGCGCCCGAGCTGCTGTGGAAGAGAAATATTATTCGTCATGGTTCCTCCCGATAATGCGATAAACAGTCCTTTTGCTCACGCCGAAGCGCTGCGCTAGGTTTTCGACCTTTAGCCCTTCCTTCTGGTGGAGGTGTACTATCTCCTTATTTCTCAAGTCCTTGGCTGTTTGCCTCCTCCCTGGCTCATCGTAGCGACACCGGGGAAGGGGACAGTTGAGGCACGAAGCAAATAGATCGCAGCCATCGTCCCGATACCCTAAGTGCTCAGGAAGCAACTCGTGCTTCGATTTCATTTGTCCCCTCCCAAGCGACCTTTTGCGCTCCGGGGCCGGTATTCTGCCGCCTCGATGAGCAGGGCCAGGCTCATCAGGAAGTCATCGTGCCCCTGGTGGGGGTCAACATAGAAGTTCATCGTCTGGCTGGGGCGAAAGACGCTCTTTGCCCTTTCCAGCTCAAACCAGAACTCCTGACATTCCTCCGAGCCGTCGGCGGCATACATCTTCGCCCTTCCCGAATTTACTGCCGCCAGCAGATTGAACCCCAGCCTGGATTTGCTTTGCTGGGTGAAGGGGAAAGGCGCAACCACCGCTTTGCCCAGGGCTTTGGTCAGGAAGCTGGCTACCCCGGCGCCGACCCCGGTGCTATCCACCACCACACGCCGGCAGCGCCAAACGTTCTTCAAGACGTCCACCAGCTGGGGGTAGAGGGAGGCATGGGGTTTGCCCGTCCACCAGTAGTGCTCCACTATGTTTACCCTGGGTTGTTGGATGATCTCGTTATAGGTCGAAAAATCCAGCTCCCCGATGGTCACCACTGTGGAATCCTGCCTCGGTTTCAGGGCGCGAAGCATGGCATCCTCCCCCTCCTCCGCCTCCCCGGCGAGGTCAATCCCGGCAACGTAGACCTTTCCCTCCTCGGGAAGATGGCGGCGGCCATGAGCACCTTGAAGTTGCGCCTGCTGCTGAGGGCTGAGGAAGCCACCGCCGCCGTGGATCGGCTTCAAGCAATATTGGGTCTGAAACAGGGGATGGCTCTCCCCCAGCCTCTCTCTTTCGCCCTCTACGTAGCGAAGATAGTGAGGATTGTATTGTGCTACTTCTTGCCAATCAAAATGGAAATGGCGCTTTATTCCATCCCTGCGCTCCAGTTCCAGGTTGGTCTGCTTCACCTCCTCGAGGAGGGTGGCATCGTCCCAGGTGGTGCCGTA
>DAOUOW010000012.1 GCA_030626475.1 Chloroflexota bacterium
ACCCTATCCCCCGTTCGACTTGCATGCATTAGGCACGCCGCCAGCGTTTATCCTGAGCCAGGATCAAACTCTCCGCACAAATATCCTTCCTTCCACTATCCAGTTGTTAAGGTGCTTCCCTAAGACCCCTAATATTATCATACGCCCTGTACCTTGTCAAGAATTTCTAGAGTACAGACGATTTACACCATGCCTTAGTTATGTTATAATGCTCCTTCTGGAATGAGTAACGACAAGAAGAACATTATAACGGATTTCCAGATTCACGAGGAGGACACTGGCTCCCCGGAGGTCCAGATTGCTCTCCTCACGGAGAGGATAAATCGGCTGACAGAGCACTTGAGGGTTCATCGGCATGACCAGCACACGCGGCGCGGCCTTCTCACGCTGGTGGGTCACAGGCAGAGGCAACTAGCATATCTGAGCAGGCTGGATGCCAAGCGCTATCGCGCCCTGATTAAGAGGCTTGGTCTCCGCAAGTAAGCCTAGCAGCCTTCGAATCTAGAGGGGAACTAAAAATGTCACAAATCTTCCAATGTATGATGGGCGATCGGGCCCTTATTATTGAAACCGGTAAGCTTGCTGCCCAGGCCAGTGGGGCGGTCACGGTGCGCTATGGGGATACCCTGGTGTTGGTCACTGCCTGCGCCTCAAGCGAGCCTCGGGAGGGGATAGACTTCCTCCCCTTGACTGTAGATTATGAGGAGAGGCACTACGCCGCAGGCAAGATCCCGGGGAGCTTTTTCCGACGAGAGGGCCGCCCCAGCCAGGATGCAATCCTCGCTGACAGGCTCACCGACCGACCAATTCGCCCCCTGTTCCCTAAGGGCTTGCGCAACGACGTTCAGATTGTAATCACCGTCCTTTCCGCGGATCAGGAGAACGACCCCGACATTCTGGCCCTAATCGGTGCCTCAGCGGCACTAACGCTCTCGGATATCCCCTTCGGCGGGCCCGTGGGCGCCGTTCGCGTTGGCTACCTTGATGGTAAGCTTGTACTCAACCCAACCCTCACCCAGCTCAACGATAGCTCGTTGGATCTAGTTGTTGCCGGCGCTGACGATAAATTAGTCATGGTGGAGGCAGGGGCAAAGGAAGTGCCTGAGAGCCTCATCATTGATGCCATCAAATTTGGACATAGGGCCCTCCAGGATATCATCCAGTTGCAACACCAGCTTCGAGCCGCCCGTGGCAAGCCAAAGATGGATTTTCAGCTCAGTGAGCTCAGCCCGGAGGTGGAAGAGGCGGTCTCTTCCATCGTCGCCGGCAGGCTCGCCGATATGATCTTTAAGCCAAAGGTGGAGTGGGAGGAAGTCATCTCTGCCATTAAGCAGGAGCTGGAGCAAAAACTGGGGGAGAGCTTTCCCTTGCCCGATATTTATTCTGCTTTCGAGTCCCAGTTGAAAAATGAACTGAGGTCGCAAATCCTGGAACGGGGCGCTCGTGCCGATGGCCGGGGAATGACCGAAGTTCGCCCCATAACCTGTGAGGTCGGCTTTCTTCCTCGCACCCACGGCTCGGGGCTTTTCAGCCGCGGGCTAACTCAGGTTCTAACCACCACCACCCTGGGCTCCGTTAGGGAAGAGCAGCTCATCGACACCATTGGGCTTGAGGAGAGCAAGCGCTTCATCCACCATTATAACTTCGCCCCCTACTCCGTGGGTGAGGTGAGGCGCATTGTCGGTCCAGGGCGAAGGGAGATCGGACATGGAACCCTGGTGGAACGCGCTATCAGCCCAACTCTACCCAGTGAGGAGGATTTCCCATATACCATTCGCCTGGTCTCCGAGGTTCTGAGCTCCAATGGCTCGACGTCTATGGCCAGCGTTTGCGCCAGCAGCCTTTCGTTGATGGATGCCGGCGTTCCGGTAGAGGCTGCTGTTGCCGGGGTGGCTATGGGGCTCATCACCGGGGATGATAAATATGCCGTGCTCACCGATATCGAGGGCCTTGAGGACGCCTATGGGGACATGGACTTCAAGGTGGCGGGGACTGCCCGGGGGATCACTGTCATTCAGATGGATACCAAGCTCAAAGGGACACCCTATGAAACTATAGAGAAGGCACTCCTTCAGGCGCATGACGCCCGCCTATTCATCCTGGATAAGATGAACCAAACCATTAGCTCCAGCAGGCCGGAGCTCAGCAAATATGCCCCTAGGATGTATAAGATAATGGTTGACCCCGATAAGATCGGCAGCATTATCGGCCCCGGCGGCAGAATGATAAGGTCTATCACCGAGGAGACCAAGACCACTATAGACATCGAAAACGATGGCACAGTATTCATCGGCTCAACGAGCGAGGAGGGGGCCCAAAGAGCGATCAAGATCATCGAGGGCCTGACAAAAGAGGTTGAGATTGGGGGTATCTATACCGGGAGGGTGACCCGCGTCGCCAGCTATGGCGCCTTTGTCGAGATCTCGCCCGGCAAGGAAGGGATGGTTCATATCAGTGAGCTCGCTGACTACCGGGTTCCCAGCGTTGAGGATGTGGCCAAGGTTGGTGATGAGATCACGGTCATGGTCACCGAGATCGACCACATGGGGAGAATAAAGCTCTCCCGTCGTGCCGTACTTCAAGGGCGTTCTCAGGTGGCCAGGGCTAAGGACACCCCGGCATCAGGACCTCCTCAACAACCTCGCCCTCCCCACCACGGTGAGGAGCGTAGACCTCGGGGAGGGCCGCCTAGGCGTAACCCGGACAGACCCAGGTTTTTTAAAAAATGATGGCATGGGGAATAGGCCAATGACGCCGATAAGGGTTGTGGTTCACGGTGCCGCGGGGAGGATGGGAAGGGAGGTCTTGAATGCTCTATGCCGCGACACGGAGCTTGAGGCTGTGGGCGCAGTCGACCTCAAGGCTGAACGGGATCATCTTTCACTGCCCGATGGCTCGGGGGAGATCCCCTTTGCCACCGAGCCGGGAGCAATCCTTTCCCGCTCGCGTCCCGATGTGATGGTGGACTTCACCGTAGCTGAGGCCACAATGCCTGCGGCGCAATTGGCGATAAAAGAGGGCGTTAACCTTGTCATCGGAACCACCGGACTCTCCCCCAGCGATGTGGATGAGATCGATAGATTATGTCGAGAGGGCGATGTGGGCGCTGTGGTGGCGCCCAATTTTTCCCTGGGGGCGGTGTTGATGATCCATCTGGCAAAGTTGGCGGCAAGATACTTCGACTATGCTGAGGTCATCGAGATGCATCACGAGGGTAAGCTAGACGCCCCCTCAGGCACTGCCCTGGCAACAGCGAGGGCCATGGCGGAGGCGCGGGGGAAACCCTTTCATTGTCCTGAGCCGGAGAAGGAGAGCCTCAGCGGCACCCGTGGCGGGCAGATTGAAGGGATCAGTGTGCACAGTGTGCGCCTCCCCGGGCTGCTCGCCCACCAGGAGGTAATCCTGGGAGCAACTGGGCAGACGCTGACCATACGCCATGACTCTATCAGCCAGGAGTCGTTCATGCCCGGGGTGATCATGGCGATCAAGAGGGTGGTCAATATAAAAGGGCTGGTTTACGGCCTGGAATCGCTATTGGGATTATAGGAGGCGGTGATGAAAGGATATGACGTTGCCATTGTTGGCGCCACAGGGCTGGTGGGGCAGGAGTTTATCAAGGTCCTGGAGCAGCGGAATTTCCCCATGAATTCCATCCGCCTTTTGGCCTCGGATCGCTCCGCGGGGAGGAAGCTGCGGGTAAATGGGGAAGAGGTGGAGGTTAAAGAGACCTCCATTGACTCCTTTGAAAATGTGGAGGTGGCATTATTTTCCGCCGGAGCCGAGATCAGCAATTATTTTGCGCCCATAGCGGCGCGCGCCGGTGCGGTGGTCGTCGATAATAGCGCTGCTTTCAGGATGGATACCCAGGTTCCCCTGGTGGTGCCCGAGGTGAATCCTGCGGACATAAAAGAGCACAAAGGGATCATTGCCAATCCAAACTGCTCCACCATTCAGATGGTGGTTGCCCTCTACCCCCTGCACCAGGTCAATCCCATCAAGCGGGTCATCGTGGATACCTACCAGTCGGTATCGGGCACTGGTTCTGCTGCCCTGGAGGAACTCAGCGAGCAGGCGAGGCTGGTGCTGGAGGGGCGCAGCGTGGTGCCCCATGTCTATCCCCATCAGATCGCCTTCAACCTGCTCCCTGAGATCGACGTTTTCCTGGACAATGCCTATACCAAGGAAGAGTGGAAATGCGTGGAGGAGACGAGAAAGATCATGCATGCTAATGAAATCGCCATCTCCGCCACCTGCGTGCGTGTTCCCATTTTTGTCAGCCACAGCGAGGCCATTCACATAGAGTTCAGCCAGCCGATGTCCCCTGATACGGCACGGCGCACGCTGGCCGAGGCGCCAGGAATCAAAGTGCTCGATGACCCCAATATCAGCCTCTACCCTCAACCGTGGTCTGTGGCAGGCTCAGACGAGGTCTTCGTCGGGCGCATCCGTCAGGATGCCTCTCATAGCTGCGGTTTGGTCATGTGGGTGGTGGCCGATAATCTGCGTAAGGGGGCAGCCCTCAATGCGGTCCAGATCGCTGAGACCATGGTCGACAGGGGCTGGATATAGGAGGCACCAAATGGAGCTAGGTCGACTATTCACTGCAATGGTAACCCCCTTCGATGGGGAAGATAGGGTGGATTATGAGCAGGCGAAGAGACTCGCCTTGGCTCTCCTCGACTCGGGAAGCGATGGGGTGGTGGTTGCAGGCACAACGGGGGAACGCCCCACGCTAACCGATGAAGAGCAGCTTAAGCTATTCGCCGCGGTGAAGAAAGCGGTGGGAGGACGAGGGGCGGTGATGGCAGGCACGGGAAGCAACTGCACCCGGGAGGGCCTGGAGATGACCAGAGAGGCGGAGCGGGTCGGTGTCGATGCCGTTTTGCTTGTGGTCCCCTACTATAATAAGCCGACACAGGAGGGACTCTTTCAGCACTTTAAGGCCATTGCCCAGGCAACATCCCTGCCCTGCATCCTCTATAATGTGCCCAGCAGAACAGTGACCAACCTCGCTGCCGATACCGTGATCAGGCTGAGCCAGGTGGATAACATCGTGGGCATCAAGGAGGCCAGCGGCAACCTGGACCAGATCGCCAAGATCATCGATGGCACGGGCGAGGATTTTCTGGTCTATAGCGGAAACGATAGCGATACCTTCCCTATTTTGGCGCTGGGAGGCTATGGCACAATAAGCGTTGCCTCTCACCTCGTTGGTGCTCAGATCAAAGAGATGATGGAGAAGTTCCTCAGTGGCAAGGTGGAAGAGGCAGCCCACATCCATCGCCGATTGCTGCCTCTGGTCGATGCCCTATTTGTGGTCTCCAATCCGATCCCGATCAAATATGCCATGAACGTTGTGGGATTCCCTGTAGGCAAACCCCGCCTGCCCCTAATCGAGCCCGATGAGAAATCGGCGGCACAGATAGAGGCCACACTCAAAAACTACCGCATTGACCTGCCGCTGGCAGCAAGGCATTAATGCGAACTTGTAGCCCTTTGATTGCTCCATGGATATCACAGGGCTACTTCTCACATAAGAGGGGATATAGCGGTGCCCAGCATAGAACTGGTTGAAGGGACTCACATTCCCAATGTAAGATGGTGGCAGACAGAAAATAGCTGGAGCTCCAATTCCTATCTGGTGAGAGCAGGGCGCACACTATACATTATAGATTCCGGGCTGGGAAGTCTTCACTGCAGCCAACTTCTGGCAGCGATAGCCAAGTTCTCAAATGTTGGCAAAGTCTATCTACTAAATACCCACTGGCATCTTGACCACAGCGGTAATAGCATGATTCTCGAGGAATTGGGTCGCAGATTTCCCGAGGTTCACCACCTCGTCCCTGAGATAGCGAGACAGGATATGCAGCCCTTCATGGAAAGCACCACAGCCTCGGTTGAGGTCGACATGGGGGTTGCTAAGGCGGAATGGCTGAGGGAAGCCGATAAACAGGATTTCGAACTTGGAGGCCTCCTTTTCCACGGGTGGAAGGTTGAGGACGCTTATTTGCTTTCCACCCCAGGACATAGCGCCGACTCGTTATCCATCTACTTCGAGGGCGAAAAGGCGATCTTCACCGGTGATGTCCTATGGTATGTAAACCCCAATAGCCTTGAGGGCAACATCCGCGAGGTGCTCCAAAGCGCTGCCAAGGTTAAGAACCTGGTCAAGGAAGAAGGGGTCGATTACCTCGGGGCAGGCCACTTCAACCCTATAGAGGGCAAACAAAAAATTACCGCTTATATATCGGACTACGAGGAAAAGGAAAGGGCGCTCGTTTCTCGGCTGGAAGAGGTGGTCGCTGCCAGCGATAGGGTAAGCCTGGATCACTGCCTTGATCGGCTGAGGGAAAGCGACCATCCAGCGATAAAGGAAGCCCTAAGCATCAACTACCCCTATTTCCCCAGCTATCTCCACAGGTTCATCCGCGTCTTCCTCAGAGAAAAGGGATGGCATGAGGTGGATAAAGAGGCTGGCGGAACTTGGAGCCCAAAACAGCCACCCAACCGTGCCTCCTTATAGGATGGCTTTGACCACGATGGTCTGCTCCCGCCGTGGACCTACGGATATGATATTGATGGGGCAGGCGGTGACTTCCTCCAGCCTGCGCACATAAGAGCGAGCCTGGAGAGGCAAATCCTCAAGGCGCCGCAGTCCGCTAATGTCGGTTTGCCAGCCATCAAGCTCCTCATAGAGCGGCTCACATCTCGCCAGCAGCGCGGAGTTAGAGGGGGGGCTGAGCAAGGTTTCGCCATTTAGTCGGTATCCGGTGCATATCTTTATCGATGGCAGTGTATCCAGGACATCGAGGCGGGTGAGGCAAGCCCCGGAGAAGCCGTTTACCCTGGCACTGAAGCGAGCCGCCACAGCGTCAAACCAGCCACAGCGGCGGGGTCGCCCCGTGGTGGTGCCATACTCATGGGCTCGCTCCCGGATAAGCTCACCGGTGTCATCAAAGAGCTCCGTAGGCATGGGACCGCTCCCCACCCTGGTGGTGTAGGCCTTGAACACACCGTAGATGCGGTCGATCATCATCGGGCTCAGCCCCACTCCGGAGCAAGCGCCACCTACCATGGTGGAGGTGGAAGTAACATAGGGGTAGGTGCCAAAGTCGACGTCGAGCATCGTTCCCTGCGCCCCCTCGAGCAAAACTGTTTCCCCCCGCTCTAGTGCCTGCTCCACCATCAAATCGGTTTCCCTGAAGAAGGGGGCAAGCTGTTCCCCATAGCGGCAATACCTATCATAAATTTCCTCCAGCGATAGCGGCTGAGCCTCATAGACCCTGGTCAGAATGCGGTTCTTATAGTCCAAGACAGAGCGAAGCCTCTCCCGAAAGGCCTCTTTCTGCAGCAGATCCCCGGTGCGGATCCCCAGCCGCCCCACCTTATCCATATAGCAGGGACCGATCCCCTTCCTCGTCGTCCCTATAGCACCACCACCCCGCGCCTCCTCCTCCAGCCCATCGAGAAGGATGTGATAGGGCATGATGAGATGAGCACGGTCACTGAGGAACAGTTTATCCACCTCCACGCCACGCTCTTTGAGTTGGTCGATCTCCTCCAAGAGCACTGCGGGGTCGATAACTACGCCATTGCCGACAATGCAGGTGACGTGGCGATAGAAGATGCCCGAGGGAATAAGATGCATCGCGAATTCGCCGTAGGGATTGACTACCGTATGCCCAGCATTGTTCCCCCCGGAGAAGCGCACCACCATATTGACCTTTTCCGCCAGGAGGTCGATGATCTTCCCTTTCCCTTCGTCCCCCCATTGCGCCCCAATAACAGCGATAACGGGCATGTTAGCCTCCAGATTGATACTTGCAATAGCTTGAGGGTTCTGCTATTTTGTTTGTTGCCCGTTTCGTAGTATACCAAATGGGGCGCTATTTGATAAGGGGGCAAGATGAAGCTAAAAGGAAAGATAGCCATAGTCACCGGGGCATCAAGGGGGATAGGAAAGGCCATCGCTCTCGCCTTGGCCAGAGAGGGAGCCGGCGTGGTGATCGCCGCTCGCACTGAGGAGGAGAAGGGGCCACTTCCTGGGACAATACATAAGACCGAGGATGAGATTCGTGCCCTGGGCGGGAGAGCGCTGGCGATAAAGACCGACGTCACCAAAGAGGAGGAGGTGGAGGCGATGGTGAGAAGGACCATTGACGAATTCGGCGGCATCGATATTCTGGTCAACAACGCCGGGATAAATATCCCCGGCACCCTGGTGGAAATTTCGACAAAGCGGTGGGACCTGATTATGGCGGTCAATCTCAGAGGAACCTTCCTATGCACCAGGGCGGTGCTGCCCAAGATGATGGAACAAAAGAGGGGAAGCATCATCAACCTCTCCTCCATCCTAGGGACGCGGGCTACTGGAGGTAACCTTGCCTACGGGGTGACTAAGGCAGCCATCGAGCGCTTCACCTCCGGGCTCGCCGAGGAGGTTAAAGAATACAATATCGCCGTCAACGCCCTTTGCCCTAACTACACCGAGACTGAAGGGATAAAGCTCTGGTACTTCAATGTCGACCGCTCTCTGTGGCAGAAGCCAGAGCTATGGGGCAGGTATGCTGTTTCCCTCGCCTGCCAAGATGCCAGTTCCCTCACCGGGAGGACCCTCACTGCCGAGGAATTGGATAAGGAGTGCGGACAAGGCAGCGCATATTGACAATGGTAGCAAAAGATGTTAATTTAACTAATCGGATATAGAGAGGGATATTGGTTTGAAAGGAGCCCGAGTGGCGCAACGGTGGCGCAACCGACTTGTAATCGGTAGGTTGGAGGGTTCGAATCCCCCCTCGGGCTGAATAAAGCCCAGCGAGGGGCTGGATAGCAGTAATAGCGTAGGCTTAAAGTCGGGGTGAGGTTCGAAAAAAGGCGGGGTGGGTGAGTGGCTAATACCAGCAGACTGTAAATCTGCCGCCCGAAGGGCTACGTAGGTTCGAATCCTACCCCCGCCACTTTTTCGCCCTTTTCGGCGGCAACATGAGAAGGGGCGATGCTCTGTAAAGCGAGCTTCCAAGTAGTAAAGCGATCGAATAGGACGAAAATTCGAAAAAGGCCCACATAGCTCAGTGGTAGAGCACCTTCTTGGTAAGAAGGGGGTCACCAGTTCAAATCTGGTTGTGGGCTCCATAAAGGAGGGAAAAATGGCAAAGAAGGTTTTTGAAAGGAAGAAACCCCATGTCAATGTGGGCACCATCGGGCATGTCGACCATGGAAAGACTACATTGACATCGGCAATGACTAAGGTGCTCTCCCAAGTGGGTCCCACCGATTTTCGAAGCTTCGATTCCATAGATAACGCCCCTGAGGAGAAGGCCAGGGGGCTTACTATTGCCATCGCCCATATTGAGTATGAGACGGAGAAGCGCCACTATGCCCATGTTGATTGCCCCGGTCACGTCGACTACATCAAGAACATGATCACCGGCGCAGCCCAGATGGATGGGGCAATACTGGTGATCGCTGCCGATGATGGGGTGATGCCCCAGACCAGGGAGCACTTGCTGCTGGCGCGTCAGGTGGAAGTGCCTTCTGTGCTGGCTTGCCTGAACAAGATAGACATGGTGGATGATGTGGAGCTACTGGAGGTGACGGAGCTGGAGCTGAGGGAGGAACTTTTCCCCAAGTACGGCTTCCCCGGTGCTGAGATCCCAATAGTGCGGGTGAGCGCCCTCAAGGCGCTGGAGTGTGGCTGTGGGAAGAGAGAGTGCGAGTGGTGCGGCCGTATTTGGGAGCTAATGGATGCCATTGACGATTATATACCTACCCCGGAGCGAGCCAAGGATAAGCCCTTCCTCATGCCCGTCGAGGACGTGTTCAGCATCAAAGGGCGCGGCACTGTTGTCACTGGAAGGGTGGAGCGGGGCCTCATCAAGGCCGGGGAAGAGGTGGACATCGTGGGGTTAAGGGAGCCTCGCCGGACAGTGGTAACCAGCATTGAGACGTTCCACAAGACCCTGGGCGATGCTGAGCCCGGCGATGCCGTTGGCTGCCTGCTAAGAGGGATGGAGCGGGATGAGGTAACGCGGGGCATGGTATTGGCAGCCAAGGGCTCTATCCATCCCCATAAACTGGCCGAGTCTGAGGTATATGTATTGACCAAGGAGGAAGGGGGCAGGCATACCCCATTCTTCAGCGGCTATAGGCCCCAGTTCTACATCAGAACCACAGATGTCACCGGCACCATCAAATTGCCAGAAGGGGTGGAAATGATAATGCCTGGTGATAACGTGAAGATGAAGGTGGAGCTCTTCGAGCCCGTGGCTCTCGAGGAGGGGCTGAGATTCGCCATTCGTGAGGGTGGTAGGACCATAGGGGCTGGTGTTATCACCAAGACCCTAGATTAGGTGAGGGATTGGCCAAGAAAAAGACTCCCAGGTCCGTCATTCATCTTGCCTGCACTGAGTGCCGGGATAGAACCTACACTACAACCAAGAATAGGAGGAACGACCCCGAGCGACTGGAGCTGCGTAAGTATTGCCCCCGTTGTCGCACTCACAGGCTTTACCGAGAGGTTAGGTAGATGAGAAGGCAGGGTGGGGCAAGAGTTCGATTCGTTCCTCGGCTGGGGTACTTCCGCGAGGTTATAGGTGAGCTGAAGAAAGTGGTCTGGCCCACCAGGGAGGAAACGAGGCGGCTCACCATAATGGTTATTATTGTTTCTGTTGCCGTTGGGATTTTTCTGGGCGCTGTTGACTTCGGCTTTACTCGGATAGTCGATTGGTTTTTCGGAGGATAGGGGCGTTATACTGGCGGAAGCGAGCAAGAAACCCCCTAGTGGGGTTTTTCCTTTTGCCTGGCTCAAAAGGGGAAGAGCATGAAGGATGAAGACAAGCAGTGGTTCGTGATCCATACCTACTCTGGATATGAGCAGCGGGTCAAGACCAACCTGGAGCATCGGATCAAGTCCATGGATGCCGAGGATAAGATCTTCCAGGTAGTGATACCTACTGAGAACGAGATCGAGATCAGGGATGGACAGCGGCGCACTGTGGCTAAGAAGGTCTTCCCTGGCTACATCCTGGTTGAGATGGTGCTCAACGACGAAAGCTGGAACGTGGTCAGAAATACGCCGGGGGTTACCGGCTTTGTCGGCGCAGGAACAAGGCCTGTCCCTCTTGATGATGAGGAGATAAAGGCCATTTTCGACCAGATGAGGGCGGAAACGCCCCGGATCAAGGTGGGCTTCAGCCAAGGGGAGAGCGTACGGGTGGTCGATGGCCCGTTTATCGATTTCATTGGCACTGTCGATGGAATCTACCCTGAGAAGGGAAAGGTAAAGGTATTGGTCTCCTTCTTTGGCCGTGAGACCCCGGTCGAGCTCGATTTCCTTCAGGTGGAAAGGCTCTAAAGAATGGCAAAGAAGATTAAGACGGTGATCAAGCTTCAGCTTCCTGCGGGGGGGGCAAGTCCAGCACCCCCTGTGGGTCCAGCGTTGGGACAGTATGGGGTCAATATAATGGCCTTTTGTAAGGAATACAATGATCGCACCGCCTCCCAGGGAGGCGCAATCGTCCCTGCTGAGATCACCATCTATGAGGACCGCTCCTTCACTTTCGCGCTCAAGACCCCACCCGTAGCTGACCTTCTACGCCGAGCGCTGGATGTGGAGAAGGGGAGCAGCGTCCCCAATTTGGAAAAGGTCGGCAGGCTCCCCCGGGAGCAGATTCGCGAAATCGCCGAGATCAAGATGAAGGACCTTAATGCCGCTGATATCGAGGGGGCAATACGGATGATCGAGGGCACGGCGCGCAGCATGGGCATCGAGATAGAGGAGGAAGGGTAAGTAATGGCGAGGCATGGCAAGAAGTATAACGAAGCAGCTAAGCTGGTGGACAGGGATAAGCTTTACGAGCCCGAGGAGGCCATCGCGCTGGCAAAAAAGGCATCCTACGCCAATTTCGATGAAACGCTGGAGCTCCACCTTTACATGAATCTCGACCCCCGCCACGCCGACCAGCAGATTAGGGGCGTGGCCACTCTGCCACACGGGCTGGGAAAAAGTCCCAGGGTCCTCGTTTTCACCCAGGGCGAGGCGGTAAGAGCCGCTGAGGAAGCTGGCGCTGACTATGCGGGCGCTGATGACATGGTGAAGAAGATCGAGGAGGGTTGGCTCGATTTCGATGTCGCCATCGCCACCCCGGATATCATGGGAAAGGTCTCAAAGTTGGGCAAGACCCTTGGCCGGCGCGGCCTCATGCCCAACCCCAAATCGGGGACAATTGTTCCCCCCCAGGATTTACCCCGCGCCATTGCCGATGCCCGCAAGGGCCGAGCGGAATTCAGGATGGACAGAACAGCAATCATTCACCTCTCCGTGGGCAAGCTAAGCTTCGAGGACGAGAAGCTGTTGGAGAACCTGGCAACCGTGGTGGAGACCATAGTCAAGGCCAGACCCAGCGGTGCCAAGGGTCAATTCATCAAGAGCGCGTCGCTGAGCGCCGCTATGGGGCCCGGGATCAAGCTAGACCTGCAATCAACCCTTGCCCTGCGCGCCCCATAGTCTTTTGTGATATAATAGGAAAACATAGGGGCTTGCCTGAGGTTATGGAGCTCGAACCAGAAATCGAGCCGCACCCAGTGGAGCTTCAAGACCTGGAATTAGACAAGGCTGGCAACAGGGAATAACAAGAATCCTGGTTGGGAGGAGGCGAATGAAAAGGAAAGTGACTAGCATCATTGCGGTGGTGCTGGTTCTAGTACTGCTTCTGACTCTGGCTCTGTCCTGTGGCGAAAAGGAAGAGCCTGCTCCCTTTTCCATGGAAGTGATTCCTGAGCTCATGGAGGACGCCATTGCCGGGCAGAGCTGTGTATTTCTAGTAGTTGTTGCGGACGAAGGACAGGGAAGTGGCGAAGGTGAGGCTGTCAATATCTCAGCCACAGGCCCTGGCTCCGCTGTAACCGTCGATCCTCAGGCGATAACTCCTGGACAAGTTGCTGAGGTAACTGTGGTCCCTCTTGAAGCGGGTACAGGTGGGACGCTGACAGTAACCATCCGCGGGGAGCGAGAGGGACTGAATCAAACAGAGACGGTTACCATTGATGTCAAGGGAGAAGGCGGAGAAGACGGATTAGGCCCCTTCGCTGCAGAGATGCGTGACAAATTTATCCCATGGCTTGCCGCCAATCACCCCGAGTTTGGCATCACAAGCGAAACCGAGTGGACCGAGACCATCGTAAGGCCTAACATCGTGGTCGTAATGTACTACCTCTTCTTCTCAGAGGATTGGGAAATGGGTGTGTCATGGCATGTGACGATATCACCACACGATTGGACACGAATCTACCTCAGGCATCGGACTACCGAGGCACGTCCATCATATGCTTTCGAGATCTCGTCCTGGAGTGCAGAGCAAGAGGAGCCTCACGCTATCGACCCGCCGGAATCAGTGTGGCGCTGAGCGCCGCTATGGGGCCCGGGATCAAGCTAGACCTGCAATCAACCCTTGCCCTGCACGCCCCGTAGTCTTTTGTGATATAATAGAACAACGCCATAGACAGCGGGTGCTTTAAGGCTCAATATCCCGCCGAGGCGAATAACAGGGTTTGCCTTTTTAGAGCCCTTGTGTCTATGGCACAAGGCTTTCTTTTTAGGAGTGAGCAGATATGCGAAAGGAAAAGAAAAAGGATGTTGTCAGCCAGTTAGCGGAAAAGCTCTCTCGCTGCAATATCGCCATCACCACTGACTATCGCGGGCTATCGGTGGCTGAAATGACTGAATTGCGTCGCCAGCTGCGCCAGGCAGGCATCGAATACCGTGTGGTCAAAAACACCCTGACTCGTTTTGCCGCCGAGCAGGCGGGCAAGGAGGAGCTAAACCAGATTATCGAAGGCCCTACGGCTATCGCCTTCGGCTACGGCGATGTCACCGAGCCAGCCAAGGCCTTGGTCGCTTACATCCGCTCCGCCAAAGGAGCGCTCGGGATCAGGGGCGCTCTGCTGGAGCAAAGGGTGCTCACCTCCTCCGAGGTGACAGCCCTGGCCACCTTGCCCTCAAGGGAGGTCTTGATGGCCAAGTTATTGGCTGGGATGCAAGGAACCATTTTCGGCCTGGTCCAGGTGCTCAATGCAACCCTGGCCGGCTTTCAGGGCCTTCTAAGCGCCCGCATTAAACAACTAGAAGGAGTATGAAATGGCTAAGGAACAAGCGCAAGAGGAGAAAGCGCCAGAAATGAAAGAGGAACAGGCACCAGAAGTGAAGCCGGAAGAGAAAGCGCCAGAAGTGAAAGCACCAGAAGCGAAAAAGGAACAGGCGCCAGAAGTGAAACCAGAGGAGAAAGCGCCAGAAGTGAAAGCACCAGAAGCGAAAAAGGAACAGGCGCCAGAAGAGAAGCCAGAGGAGAAAGCGCCAGAAGTAAAAGCACCAGAAGCCAAAAAGGAACAGGCGCCAGAAGAGAAGCCAGAGGAGAAAAAAGAGATCGCAAAAAAAGCTGCTGCCAAAACCACCACCGCTAAGGAAGGGAAGGCGATGACGAAGGAGGAGCTCATCACCACCATCAAGAGCATGACCGTGCTTGAGCTCAGCGAATTGGTCAAGGCTCTGGAAGCCGAGTTTGGCGTCAGCGCTGCTGCTCCGGTAGCGGTGGCCGCTGCTCCTGCTGCCCCTGCGGAAGCCGCTCCCCAAGCGGAGGAGAAAGCTGAATTCACCGTGGTCTTGGCTGATATCGGGCCCAACAAGATCAATGTGATCAAGACGGTGCGCGAGGTGACTGGCCTCGGGCTTAAAGAATCCAAGGACCTGGTGGAAAGCGCTCCGGCGACGGTGAAGGAAGGCATCACTAAAGAAGAGGTTACAACTCTGAAGGAGAAGCTAGAGGCAGCAGGTGCCACCATCGAGGTAAAGTAAATCGGGGGCTAAAATGGTGGAATATCACCCTCGAATTAAAGAGCTACCTCCCGATGAGCGTCCCCGGGAGCGGCTCAGGGAGAGCGGTCCAGCTGCGCTCTCAAACAGCGAGCTGCTGGCCATCATCCTTCGCACTGGAACCGCCTGGGAGAATGTGCTCGGCCTGGCAGCCAGGGTG
Organism: Chloroflexota bacterium; assembly: GCA_030626475.1. GTDB lineage: Bacteria > Chloroflexota > Dehalococcoidia > E44-bin15 > E44-bin15 > JADFVG01. The sequence goes on from DAOUOW010000012.1 coordinate 15,027, forward strand.
CTGGCAAAGTTTGGCGGTCTGGCAGGGCTCGCCCGGGCGAGCTTCGGTGAGCTCTGTGGTGAGCGGGGCATAGGCCAAGCCAAGGCAGCTCAGCTCAAGGCGGCACTAGAACTGGGGAAAAGGCTGGTCTCCACTCAACCGGAGGAACGAGCAGTGGTCCGCTCACCTCAAGATGTAGCTAACCTTCTCATGGCTGAGATGGGCCTCCTCGACCAGGAGCAGCTGAGGGTAGTGCTCCTCAATAGCAAAAACCAGGTAGTGGGAGTGCCTGAGGTGTATAAAGGGAGCGTGAGCACCTCACTGATCCGTGTCAGCGAGTTGTTCCGAGATGCGGTGCGGGAGAACAGCCCGGCGATAATCGTGGTTCACAATCATCCCTCAGGCGACCCTACCCCCAGCCCAGAGGATGTCCAGGTAACCGAGCAGATGGTGGCTGCTGGAAAGCTCCTCGACATCGAGGTGCTGGATCACCTGATCATTGGCCAGCAGAGATACACCAGCCTCAAGGAGCAGGGGTTGGGGTTCACTGAAATGACAGCCTCGGCTGAAACTACCTAGGGGGGAACAAACATGACGGTAAGGATTCTTATTGAACGCACTGCGGAAACAGACAGGCAGGGTGAATTGTTAGAGCTGATGAAACACCTGAGAGCTAAAGCGCTTCTTCAGCCGGGCTACATATCGGGGGAGTCGCTGCTTTCCGTCGATAAGCCGGGTATGCATCTTGTCATCAGCACCTGGCACAGCCTAGCTGACTGGAGGGCTTGGGAAAACCAGCCCGAGCGCCTAGCAATCGTGGCTCAGATCGAGCGCCTTCTAACCACCCCATCGAAAACGAACGTTTTCATAGAACCCTGGGCTAAACTGCCTGAAGCTGTATAAAAATGTTCGCCCTGTTTGTGAGGTGACAGGACCTTCTCTGCCCCATAAACTTTAATCGCCTCCCTTTTGCCAGGAAGCGACTAAAGCAGTCCTTGCACGTTATAGAAAGACGTCAAGAGGCAGCTGACCTTGAATAGCTGCCCTTCTCGAACTCCTCAGCGGACAGGTAATCTCCAGGTAGGTAGGTTGCGCTCTTGGCATAGCGCGTGGGACTATATTCCTCAAGCTTGAGCGCCTTTCGCTTGGCATCGATATGAGCCAGCGCCTCTCTCACAGCTTTTTCCGGATCGGGCTCAAAGTAGTAAGCTGCGCCTACCTTATCCATCCAACCTTCAGTGATGAGCTTCGTCACTTCCTCACTGCCAGCCACAGGGGAGCCCACACCCATCCAGGTGGTAACACCAGAAGCAACAAAGTAAGCCCCGATGGAAAGCGCTTTCTCCGACATCCACTCTGGGGCAAACCCTGCTACCGGCAAGTCACTGATGTCCTCACCGAGCCCTCCCTCGGTGGCACATTGGGCGAGAACAGTGAGGATCCGCGAGTTATCGACACAGGAGCCCATATGAAGCACTGGCGGGATGCCTATCGTCTGGCAGACCTCTCTCAGTCCAGGCCCAGCGTATTCCATCACCTCTGGGGTCAACAGCCCCTGCTTGGCGCAGGCAATGGCGTTGCAGCCTGTGGTTACTACCAGAACGTCGTTTTTGATCAGCTCCTTGACGACATAAAGATGGGGGTCATCATGGGTCACCCTGGGGTTATTGCAGCCGACAACCCCGGCAGCGCCTCGAACCCTTCCATTCATTATGTTATCGTTCAACGGCCGGAAGGACTCCCGATACATTCCCCCCTGCATGTAGGCGATATACTCATGGGAGAAACCAGCTACCAGATGGTCAACAAAATCGGGGATATGTACCTTTTCTTTCTTCCGATTGGGGAAGTTATCGATGGCAGTTCTTATGATCTGTTTTGCGATGTCTAAAGCATGATGCTCATCAAACTCAATGCGCGTTGCACCTGTGATATGGGCCTTCGGTGAGGTGGTGATGATCTTGGTGTGATAGGGCTCGGAGGCGGCCTGAATCCCCTGCATAATACATTGTATGTCCACAATCATGGCATCTATGACCCCAGTGACAATGGCCAGTTCCTGGGAGAGGAAATTGCCCACCACTGGAATCCCCTGGCGCATCAGGATCTCGTTAGCGGTGCAGCAGATACCAGTCAGGTTTATCCCCTTCGCCCCTTTTGATTTGGCATACTCGATGAGCTCGGGGTCGCTGGCGGCGACCACAATCATCTCGGAAAGTGTGGGCTCATGACCGTGCACCACCACATTGACCTCGTCCTCCTTCAGGATTCCGAAGTTGCTCCTTGCCGCCACCGGAGCCGGGGTGCCAAAGAGGATGTCGCTGATATCGGTTGACAGCATGGAGCCCCCCCAGCCATCTCCGAGGCAAGTTCTCAGCGCATGGTCGAGGATATGCTCTGCGTCCTGGTCATTCCCGACGTGGGTGCGGTGCAATGTCTCCACGATCTCGCGGTCGATTCCCCTTGGTGTAACGCCCAGATTATGCCATACCTGCTGACGCTTTAACGGGGCACGCTTAGGATAGTAGAGCTCCCCCTGCTGGCGACCGAACTCGCCCAGGGCTTTGGTGGCGACATCGATGGCGACCTCCTCCTTGGTCCGCCCATCGGTTTCCACATCCAGGTACCTGGCCACCACTCTCAGCTTCTTTTCATCCTTTATCCGGTAATCGGGTGCCTCCCCCTGGGCGGCGGCGAGCAGGGTGTGAGCCATGTCGCGACCGTGGTCGGAATGGGCGGCAGCCCCGCCAGCGATCTCTCGGGCTAAGTTCCTTGCCGCAACAGTCTCCTTCGTTGCTCCGCAGACTCCAACCGTTGTCTTGCCGGTGAGGCGACACGGTCCCATAAAACAATTCTTGCAGCAATTCCCCTCATGCCCTATAGGGCATGGCTTGGTGGTCTCAGCACGATCAAAGGCGGTGGAAACCCCATCCGCCTCAGCCTTTTCCAGAATCTCAATTATTGCCGGGTCGACGGTTTTCTTATCTGCCATTTTCCTTCCCTCTGTATAATTCGTGGGAAATTTCACGAGCCATCTTTCATTATAACAATTTACTGCCTCCCGGGTCAAACCCCTTTTCGATGACCTCCCCCTATCCAGAACTTGACTGCCAGATACGGACTTTGGTATACTATTTCAATACGCGGAGCGGGGGTTTCTCCTCTCCCCTTCTCAGGGAAACAGGCATGAAGAACAGGGCTAAAGTTCTCTTCATATTGCTGGCGATAATTCCCCTCATAGCCAGCAGCCTCGTTGTGGCAACTCTTGCCCCAGCGAGCGATATGGTATTCGCCGCAGGCGAGGGCGAGGGCACAGCCTCCATAGTTCCCGGCACAGTGACCGCTGGGAGCACAGGCTACACCATGACCATCACTTATACCGCTGGAACCACCACATGGAGCAACGGCAGGCTGGAGGTAACAGTCCCCGCAGGCTGGAGCCCGCCCCGCACTACGCCAGGAGCGGGATATGTTACCGTGACCAGTGGGAGCCTAGCGGTATCCGGTCAGATGATTAGAGTCGACGGGCTAACCGGCATAACCACGTTGACCATTACCTACGGCAGCGGGGAGCCTGGTGCTACGGCGCAAACAACCGCGGGCACCGCAACTTTCATTGTAGCATCAGACCCGGACGGCGATACTGTTGATGAGGGTGTTCTGCCCATCCTCGCATCGCCAACAGTAAACGTCATCCCGTCGGTGGTCGATCACTTTACTCTCAATGCACCGGCAGATATTACCGCTGGAGCCAGAGCACCGTACATAGTTACCCGCTATGACCAATTCGATAACCCGTTTACCTCCGGTGCTCAGACAGTCTACTTATTCACTAATTCGAACGGGGCTAACGCCAACTTCTACGATGCAGCCGCCGCTGGTGCTATTATTACGCAAGTGACTATTGCTGACGGTTTATCTTCAGCTGACTTCTGGTATTATGATGAGAAGGCTGGTGATTGGACCATTACCGCTTCGGATGCCCCCTCTCCCGATGGTGTCACTGGAATTGATGATGCTACCGATGCTTTGACCGTCAACCCGGCAGCCATTGACCACTACACGGTGACCTCCGCTTCCACTACCCAGACGGTGGACGTTGCCTTCACCGTCTCCGTCACTGCCTATGATGAATACGACAACGTAGCCACCAATGCCGGCCTTGTCCGGGTATGTATGTCTTCGAGTCCAGCTATCATCGTCTTCAACGCCGAGGGAGACGAAGACTTTAGCGACACCACGAGCACTGACATATGCGACAATCTGAGCGAAGGCACCTTCAATATTCCGGCCAAGGCCATCTCCACATACACCGGGGTGACCATCACCGCCACCACCGAAGGTGGCACTGAAACCGGCACTAGCGACCTTTATATCATCAGCACCGCCGATGGGGATGAGAACGGAAACGGGGGGAACGGTGAGGATGAAGAAGAGGAAGAGGAAGGACCCACCATAGCCTTTATCCCGTCCAGCTTCACTTTCATGGCCACTGAAGGGGGAGACAACCCGGCGAACAAGACCTTGACCATATGGAACTCCGGCACTGGGACCATAAATTGGTTGTTGACCGATAACGCTGACTGGCTTACCCTCACCCCCACCGGCGGCAACTCCACCGGGGTGGCAGATAAGGATAGCGTCACCCTCTCAGTGGATATTTCCGGGATGAGCGCTGGCAGTAACAGTGCCACCATCACCATCTCAGCTTCAGGCGCTACCAATACCCCACGGACTGTGACAGTGACTCTCACCATACTTACGCCACAGACGCCAACCAACACCGTGGGGACAGCGGAGAGCTGGGTGGAGGGACTGGATGGCAAGATCATCCTTCACTTCCGCGCCGGGTCCTTCGCCAGCGAGACAAACATTAGCATTGCGCTCAAGACAATCCACGGCGAAGCTCCTGAGGACTTCACCCTGGGTGAAACCTGCTTTTCCATAACCGCAGAGGCGGAACTGCTAAGGTCAATTGACGTCTGCGTCAGATATACTGATGCTGATGTTGCTGCTGCTGATGGCGACCCAGGCAAGCTGAGGCTGGCAGTCTATGATGAGACTGAGGGCGAGTGGGATGTGCTGTCCACCAGTATAGATGAGCGCACGCGAACCGCCTGTGCCCGTGTGAAACACCTCAGCGACTTCGCCATCCTCGCTGGTCCCGGCCCTCCTGGATTCTTCAGCGCCGATTGGTGGACTGTTTGGTGGCACATAACGCCCATCGCTGTTGGGCTGGTAATTGTCATCGCGGTAGCAATATGGCTCTGGAGTCGCTACAAGTATTATTATTGATTGGCCCGCTCTAGCCCCCATAGCTCCTCCAACGTGAAGCAAGGGATTCCTCATCTTGTGCACCAAGATAGGGTTGTGCCCAGGCAGCAGAGGGGCTATAATTTGCACACCTCAAGATTGGAGGAGAGAAATCGATAGCGAGCGCCTACACCAGCTATTGTCGCGGGTGAGGTCGGAGGAGGTAAGCGTTGAGGACGCCCTGGCTCAGCTAATAAACCTCCCCTACGAGGACCTGGGCTTTGCCAAGATCGACCATCATCGCGCCCTGCGCCGTGGTTTCCCTGAGGTGGTCTATGGACAGGGGAAATCACCAGAGCAGGTGGCGGTCATCACCGAGCGGCTGGCATCTGCCGCCGACCGGGTGCTGGTGACCAAGGTTGAGCCCGAGTGCTTTGAGGCAGTAAGGGAGCACGTTCCCGATGCCGACTATCACCCTGTTGCCCGGGTGATTACCGTAAATCGGACAAAGGATGCCCCCTCTCTCACCGGGATCATGGTGGTCTGTGGTGGCACCGCAGACATACCCATCGCCGAGGAGGCGGCACTCACCGCAGAGCTTATAGGCAATTCCGTTGAGCGCGCCTACGATGTCGGCGTAGCTGGTGTTCATCGGCTGTTAGATCATCTACCTCAGCTACGCCAGGCCAGGGTGGTGGTGGCGGTGGCTGGTATGGAGGGAGCACTCCCTAGTGTCGTGAGCGGGCTGGTAGCGGTTCCCGTGATTGCTGTTCCTACCAGCATAGGCTATGGGGTGAGCTTTGGTGGCTTGGCACCTCTTTTAACCATGCTTAATAGCTGCGCCGCAGGGGTATCAGTGGTTAACATCGATAACGGTTTTGGCGCCGGCTACCTCGCCGCCGTGATCAATCGCTTGGCTCGCTAGGCTCACCAGACTCACCAAGCTCACCAAGCTCACCAAACTCTTCCAGGGCTAGCTCTTCTGCAATATCAAGAAGGAGTTCGGGCTCTGGGGAGACAGTGCAGTGTGCCGGGATCAATTTGCCGATGATCACATTCTCCTTTAGCCCGCGGAGCTTATCCACCTTCCCTGCCACCGCTGCCTCGGTGAGCACCCTGGTGGTCTCTTGGAAGGAGGCTGCCGAGAGGAAGCTATCGGTGTTGAGCGAGGCCTTGGTAATCCCCAGGAGCACGGGCTGGGCTGTTGCCGGCTCCCCGCCCTCAGCCAGAACCTTGGCATTTATATCCTCATAGACGAAGCGATCCACCAGCTCGCCAGGCAATAGCTCGGTGTCACCGGGGGAGTCTACCTGAACCTTGCGTAGCATCTGGCGGGCAATGACCTCGATATGCTTGTCATTGATGTTTACCCCTTGGGAACGATAGACCTTCTGCACCTCATCCACCAGATATTGCTGCACCACATCCTTGCCCATAATGCGCAGCACATCCTGGGGATTGATCAGCCCCTCGGTAAGCTGATCGCCAGCCTTCACCTCAGCGTTTTGCTCCACAATAATGCGCGATGCTGCCGGGACGGGATATTCCCGTTCCTCCCTCTCCTCATAGGGGATGGATATCTGGCCCTTCTCCACGATCACCCCCCCCGCAACCCTGGCGACGATCGGGGCCGCCTCCGCAGGAATAACCTTGGCCTTGGCTCGGGAGGGCTGAGGCTCGGCGAGCACTGCCCCCACATCCACCCATTCGCCATCGCTTACCTTAGCCTTCCATCCTGGAGGTAGTGAGTACTCATCGCGGTAGAACTCAGAACTGGAGACCTTGATCCTTCTCTCGCCTTCGCTCTCGATAATCTCCACCACGCCATCGATCTCAGAAATAATAGCTAGAACCTTTGGTGTCCTGGCCTCGAAAAGCTCCTCCACACGGGGAAGTCCACTGGTGATGTCCAATCCAGCAACCCCTCCCGTATGGAAGGTACGCATGGTTAGCTGAGTTCCTGGCTCCCCAATGCTCTGGGCAGCGATGATACCTACTGCTTCACTTTTGTCTGCCAATCGCCCCCGACCCAAGCTCCTGCCATAGCAGCGCTGGCAAACACCGCGCCTGGACTGGCAGCTCAAGGGAGAACGGACATATACCTTCTTGATCCCCGCAGCGACAATCCTCTTTGCCTTCTCCTCGTCGATCTCCTCGTTTCGCTGCACGATGGTGTGTCTACCATGGACCACCTTTGCTGCCGCCAGTCGCCCGACCAGGCGCTCGGCTAAGGGTGCCAGGATGCTCTTCTCCGCTGCCTCTGCAATCCAAATCCCGCTTGTGGTGCCGCAGTCCTCCTCGAAGACGATAACATCTTGGGAGACATCGATAAGCCGCCTGGTGAGATAGCCGCTATCCGCAGTCCTAAGGGCTGTATCCGCCAGCCCTTTCCTCGCGCCATGAGTGGAGATGAAGTACTCCAGCACGCTCAACCCCTCGCGAAAGCTGGACCTGATGGGGAGGTCGATGATCCGTCCTGAGGGGTCGGTCATCAGACCCCGCATACCGGCCATCTGCCTGATCTGAGCGATATTCCCCTTCGCCCCGGAGATAGCCATCAGATAGATGGAGCCGTAGCGGTACAGGGACTTGGCGATGGCATCCTGAATCTTATCCGTGGTCTCTGACCAGATCTCCACGGTGCTAGCATAGCGCTCCTCCTCAGTGATCAACCCTCGCTCGAACTGCTTTTCCACCTCCGTGACCCTTTCTTCCGCTTCCTCCAGCAGTCTACCCTTGCTCTCGGGGACCTGTATATCGTTCATGGCGATGGTGACGCCCGATTTGGTCGCATAATGAAATCCTAGCCTTTTGATACCGTCGGCAACGGCAGCAGTCCCCTCATTATCCAAGAGCCTGTAGCAGTCGGCAATTAGCTGCTTTAACGCCTCCTTCTCCATCACCTGATTAATGAAGCCCAACTCCTCGGGCAGCACTTCATTGAAGATGACGCGCCCGACGCTGGTCTTGAGCCATTGCCCGTCGCCATCTCTAATCTCGATCTCAGCCCCAACATCGATAATGCCCAGGTCATGGGCCAGCCTTGCCTCCTCAAAGCTACCAAAACGTGTCCCTTCCCCCTTAGTCCCAGGCTTGAGCATAGTGAGGTAATAACAGCCTAAAACTATGTCCAGGGTAGGTGCTACCACCGGCTCCCCTGAGCTGGGCAGGAGCATATTATAGGTAGCGAGCAGTACCTCCCGTGCCTCTTTAACCGCTGCCCGGGAAAGGGGCACATGGACTGCCATTTGGTCTCCGTCGAAGTCAGCATTAAAGGCGGCACAAACCAGAGGATGGATCTGGATGGCGCTACCTGCAACAAGAATGGGCTCAAAGGCTTGAATACCAAGGCGATGGAGAGTTGGGGCGCGATTGAGCAGAACCGGCCGCTCCTTTACTACGTCCTCCAGCACCTCCCAAACCTCAGGCCTCTTCCGCTCCACGAGCCGTTTTGCGCTTTTGATACTATGGGCATAGCCGCGGAGAATGAGACGATGCATGACAAAGGGCTTAAACAGCTCCAGAGCCATTCTCTTAGGCAATCCACATTGGTGTAACTTGAGCTCAGGACCAACCACGATCACCGAGCGTCCGCTATAGTCCACCCTCTTGCCGAGGAGGTTCTGGCGGAATCGCCCTTGCTTGCCCCTGAGCATATCCGATAGCGACTTCAGCTTGTGGTTGCCGGCAGTGGTTATGGCACGACCCCTCCTGCCATTATCGATAAGGGAATCAACAGCCTCCTGAAGCATGCGCTTCTCATTGCGGATAATGATCTCCGGGGCACCAAGTTCCAAAAGCCGCCGCAGCCTGTTGTTGCGATTGATCACCCGACGATATAGGTCATTGAGATCACTGGTGGCGAATCGGCCACCATCTAGCTGAACCATAGGGCGAAGGTCGGGGGGCAAAACGGGAAGGACGGTCAAGACCATCCATTCCGGCTTATTGCCGCTCCGTCGCAGCGCCTCGACAACACGTAGCCTTTTGGTTGCCTTTTTCCTTCGCTGCCCGGTGCTGGAATAGATCTCTTGATAGAGATTATCGCGAAGCGCCTCGAGGTCGAGAGCGCCGAGGATATCAAAGATGGATTCAGCCCCCATACCCGCCTCAAATACACCGGGATACCTGTCTTTGAGCTCTCGATACCTGCTCTCGGTGAGCAGCATCAATGGCTGAAGCTCCTCGAGCTCGGCAATCTGGGCGCTGAGTTCATCATGCAGTCGCCGTTCCTCTCCGGCAAAACTTCGCTGCGCCAGCTCACGAAGGAACTCGATATGAGAAGAGGAGACCGAAGTGCCCTGGGGCACTATGGCGACATCACCAAAGCTGATCTCTTCCTCTGCCTCCTTGCCCTCCTGCTCCCTCAGCCTCTCCTCGAGGACGCGAGCCTCACTCATCATCTCATGCATGGTGCTGTTGACCTGGCGCTCAGCCTCCACCCTCATCCGCTCTGCAGCCTCAAGGCGCGCCGTCTCATCGACATGGATTACTATGAACTGGGCAAAGTACAGCACCCTCTCCAGATTTCGCGGCGAGATATCTAGAAGCAGCCCGAGCCTGCTCGGTGTCCCCTTTGCAAACCATATATGGCTTACCGGCGAGGCCAGCTCAATGTGCGCCATGCGTTCCCGACGTACTCTGGAACGTGCCACCTCCACGCCGCATTTATCGCAGACAATACCCCGATAACGGATCTTTTTATACTTACCACAGTAGCATTCAAAATCCTTGGTCGGGCCGAAGATCCTCTCACAGAAAAGCCCATCCTTCTCCGGCTTAAGGGTGCGATAGTTTATGGTCTCAGGCTTGGTTACCTCACCATATGACCAGCTTCTGATCTGTTCCGGCGAGGCTAGAGAAATGCGCACTGCACTAAAATCGTTAACCTCAAGCACTCTCACTCCTCCTCAAAGCTGGGCCAGCCCATCCTCAACCGTGGAAAATCCATAGCTGCATCTTCAACCAGGGTCATCTTCTCCTCCTCCTCATTGAGTACCTCCACTGCAAGCCCTAAACTTTGAAGTTCTTTCACCAGCACCTTAAACGATTCTGGCACCCCTGGTTCCAAGACATCCTCTCCCTTGAGGATGGACTCATAGGTTCTGGCTCGACCAGCCACATCGTCTGACTTTACGGTTAACAGTTCCTGCAGTATGTGAGCGGCACCGTAAGCCTCCAGAGCCCAAACCTCCATTTCGCCGAAGCGTTGCCCACCGAACTGGGCCTTACCCCCCAATGGCTGCTGGGTGATCAGCGAGTAGGGGCCTGTGGAACGAGCATGGATCTTGTCCTCAACGAGGTGGATTAGCTTCATAATATAGACATAGCCCACGTTCACCGGTTGATCGAAGGACTCTCCGCTGCGTCCGTCGTAGAGAATAGTCTTCCCTGAGGTAGGAATGGGAAGCACCCTCTCCTCGGAAACGCGCTGCGCTTCCTTCGCTATCTCCTCATCGCTGAGTCCTTGGCTTGAGAGCCCAACGTCTTCCAGCCACAACCTGAGGCATGCCTTTTTTGCCTCCCCACGACACTCATCACTGAAGATTCGCTCCCCATCGTAGCCTCGCTCACCCAGCCACGCCTTTACCTGCTCCAAGTCAAAGGAAGTGCTATTCGTTTCCGGATCCACGCTTACTGCTCCTGAGCGCTGAGCGATCCATGCCTGGCAAAGGGCATCCTCGATAGCATCGTTGTCTGCTCCATCGAAGACCGGGGACAGAACCTTAAACCCCAGGGTGTTGGCTGCCCATCCCAGATGGGTCTCCAGGACTGGCCCCAGATTCATCCTCGATGGGACGCCGATGGGATTGAGAATAAGCTCCACCGGCCTGCCATCGGGAAGGAAAGGCATATCTTCAACGGGCAAGATGCGGGCGATGACCCCCTTATTCCCATGTCGTCCCGCTAGCTTATCGCCCTCAGATACCTTCCTCCTCTGCGCCACCCAAACCCGCACTAGTTGGTTAACCCCTGGAGGCAGCTCAGCATAATCCGCCCGCGAGAAAATCTTAACATCGATGACCTTGCCCCATTCCCCGTGTTTCACCCTAAGCGAGGTGTCCTTTACCTCCCTGGCCTTCTCCCCGAAGATGGCGCGTAACAGCTTCTCCTCCGCTGTGAGCTCCGTTTCTCCCTTAGGGGTGATCTTCCCCACCAATACATCCCCGGCCTCTACCTCAGCGCCCACCTGGACAACGCCAAACTCATCCAGATTGCGCAGGCTTTCCTCGCCGACGTTAGGTATATCCCTGGTGATCTCCTCCGATCCCAGTTTGGTGTCTCTGGCTTCAGTCTCATATTTCTCCACATGGATTGAGTCGAACTTATCATCCTTTACCAGGCTCTCGCTGATAATCAACGCATCCTCAAAGTTATAGCCTCCCCAGCTCATGAAGACACAAAGGACGTTATGGCCCAAGGCTAGCTCCCCGTGGTCGGTACAGGAGCTGTCAGCCAATATCTGACCTCGCTTTACCCGCTGGCCCTTGTTCACTAAGGGATGTTGGTTGATGCACGTCCCCTGATTGGAGCGGGCAAATTTTGTCAGGGGATAGCTATGCTCCTCTCCATTCTCCTCCCGCACCACTATTTGCCTTGCCGTTACCGAAATTACCTCGCCATCATTTTCGGCCAAGATCATCTGCCCGCTATCGTAAGCTGCCTGCCTCTCCATCCCGGTGCCGATGAGGGGAGCATCAGGGCAGAGCAAGGGCACCGCCTGGCGCTGCATATTGGAACCCATAAGGGCACGGTTTGCATCGTTGTGCTCAAGGAAGGGGATCAAAGAGGTGGACACGCTCACTATCTGCATCGGAGAAACATCCATGAAATCTATCTTCTGCGGCGATTCCTCGACAAACCTGTTCCCCCTCCTCACCTCTATCTTATCGTTGATAAACTGATTCCTCTCATCAAGGGGCTCGCTAGCTTGGGCCACAGCATATTGCTCCTCTTCATCCGCAGAGAGATAGACGATCTCGTTGGAGACGAAAGGCGTAACCTTTATCTTCCTCCTTTTTGGGAGGCTGGCAAGATGTTGGGCAATTTCTGGGGTGACCACAGTTCCGGACTCAATAGTGGGGTGCCCTTTGTCGTCGCCAACCGCCTCTGCTGCAGTCCTGCCCACTAAATCCTGCGACCTACTTGACACTTCCCTGATAACCCTGCGGTAGGGGGTCTCAATAAGACCATATTCGTTGATCTTGCTGTAGGTGGCCAGAGAGCCGATAAGACCGATGTTAGGCCCCTCTGGGGTCTCGATGGGGCAAATCCTGCCATAATGGGAATAATGAACGTCGCGCACTTCAAAGCCAGCACGCTCGCGAGACAGGCCTCCAGGTCCTAAGGCGGAGACACGCCGCTTATGGGTTAGCTCCGCCAGGGTGTTAGTCTGATCCATAAATTGGGAAAGCTGGGAGGCACCAAAGAATTCCCTCATCGCTGCCACCACAGGGCGAACGTTAATCAGCGCGCTGGGGGTCACCGATTCGGGATCGATGATGCTCATACGCTCCTTGATCACCCTTTCCATGCGCAGTAGCCCGATTCTGAACTGGTTCTGGATCAGCTCCCCTACGGTGCGCACCCGCCGGTTGCCTAGATGGTCGATGTCATCTGGAGAATCCTTGCCATTGTTCACCATGATGAGGTGCCTCACGATTCCCACCAGGTCGTCTTTAGTCAGCACCCCCTCTGTTAGCGGTACATCTAATCCCAGCCTCTTGTTCAGCTTGTAGCGACCAACCTTGCCTAGGTTATAGCGGCGAGGGTTAAACAGGAGGTTATTAATCAGGCTGCGGGCATTTTCTAAGTTGGGGGGATCGCCCGGCCTCAGCCGCCGATAGAACTCGATAAGCGCCTCTTTCTCGTTGTGAACTGCGGGGTCACGCTCCATGGTCGCCTGAATGAAGGAGTGCTCGTTAGAGAAGTCCTCACCCTTAAACAGCGCAAGGAGCTCCTCATCGCTAGCATAGCCAACAGCGCGAAGTAGGGTGGTGACAGGGATCTTGTGCTTGCCATCGACCTTTACCGTGATCACATCCTTGCTGCTGGTCTCGAACTCCAGCCAAGCTCCCCGCTCCGGAATCAGCTTGGCAAAGCAGAGCTGACGTCCCGTGGCGACATCCTCTTCCAGGGTAAAGTAAACCCCGGGGGAACGGATCAACTGGCTTACTACCACCCTTTCTGCCCCATTAATCACGAAGGTTCCCCGCAGTGTCATCAAAGGGAAATCGCCCATGAAGATGTATTGCTCTTTAATCTCGCCAGTTTCCTTAGTGCGCAACCAGACGGTCACGTATAACGGCGCGGCGTAAGTTACGTCACGCTCACGGCATTGTGCCTCTGAGTACTTCGGTTGACGGAATTCGTACCGCGGCTGGCCAAAGTCTGATGCGTCCGGTTTTGGGTTGATGAAGGCGAGTTCAAACCTGGTACCAGTGAAATCCTGGATAGGAGAGACCTCTCGGAATAGCCCCGTTAGTCCCTCCTGTTGAAACCAGCGAAAGGAGTTCAACTGAATCTGGAGAAGGTGGGGGACATCCAAGACATGGGAGGTTCTGGCATAGGATTTCCTTGGAGTGAGCGCTGCCACTTGTTCAATTGGCAATGCCAAAATCATAGTCCCATCTCCTAGAAAAAGCCAAAGATTCTGGGCATGCGATTATTTCAGGCGCAAAATTAATGCTTGGGGAATTAAAAGAGAAAGTGAGGCTCTCATTCGCCAAATTGCTATAATACCACAAAAAGTGCTTTTTGTCAAGAGCCAGATGATGCTGTCTCAGGGGCCAAGCAAACCTATAAGCCGAGTTCTGTACTCCGACAACGTCGGAGTGGTGGCCATCTATCTAGGGTGACAGTTACCCGCCACCGTCAAGCGACCAACCCGAAGGTAATAACGAGGCCGGGCGTCCTCTCCCTTCCTATTTGGTCTTGCTCCGAAGGGGGTTTGCCCAGCCGGCTGGTCTCCCAGCCGCTGGTGAGCTCTTACCTCGCCATTTCACCCTTACCCTTTTCGCCCTCTTCGAAAGGCTATCTCTATTACGACCTCAGCTCCTCGGATTTAACCTTTAAAGCTGAGATACCTTATATAGTTGCCTGCCAAAGCGCATCGCTTTCTGGCGAAGTCGGAACGAAAAAGGCGGTATGTTTCTGTGGCACTTTCCGTAGGGTCGCCCCTCCTGGGTGTTACCCAGCCTTCTGCCCGGTGGAGCTCGGACTTTCCTCGGTCATCTCTGACCGCGGCCACCCGGTTTACTTGGCCCCCCTTCAATTTACTATAGAGGGGGCTACAAGTCAAATAAAGGCTTATCCAGAGCGGCGATGCCGCCCCAGGAAATCTATGAGTTAATTGCTGGCCCTGCGCAGCGCCCGCTTCGCCAGGGCGTGAGCAATGCGGTTATCCCGACTGGGGACATGCTCTATGGTGAAGGATTTGAATCTCCTAAGGCGGTGTAGGGTCTGCTCGTATAGGGGTTTGAGCTCTCTGCTCTTGTATTTGCCCTTTAGTTGCCTCACGATCAACTGGGAGTCCAACTTGAGGTTCACGGACTCAGCACCAAGCTTTGCCGCCTGCTCAAGTCCAGCGATGAGGGCCAGGTACTCTGCTCGATTGCCTGTCGTCTCCCCGATCCGGCGCCAAATCTTAGCTACCGCCCGCCCTAACTCATCCTGTACCACAACCCCTATAGCAGCTGGCCCCGGGTTGCCCAGCGAGGCACCATCACTACGAATAGTTAGATGCTTTCCCGCCATAGCACACGCTTACACCCGGAGCAGGGTTTCTACTCGCTC
>DAOUOW010000048.1 GCA_030626475.1 Chloroflexota bacterium
AGGGCGAAAGTGGTGTGAGCAGAAAATAACATGTGCTTACAACTCTTTTCTGCCAGGTTGCGCCACGTGCCTTGCTATGCGCCTTAAAGAATCCATGCCGCATAAGAAATTGATAAACGTGAGGCAGGCAAGCTGTGATTATGGGGAAGAGGGGCCTCAGGATAACTTGCGGCGTGTCAAACTGCCAGCCGTGGATAAAGTAGATACCATCCTTTTCATATTCGTCAACAATCTTCGCTCCTGGAACTTGCCATTCGGCTAACCGGTAATCGTGGTTTCCGCGCACTATCACGGTTGGGATCTGCTGAACGGTGATTAGAAGCTCCTGATACACTGAGCTTGATTCAATTTCCTGCCACCTAGCTAGCCAGAGATCGAGCACATCACCATTTAAAATCAGGTGCTGACCTTCTCGCCTAACCATCCTAAAGAATTCGCACATCATGTCCTCATTCTCGGCGACGCCAATGTGGAGGTCACTCGCTACAAATGTACTCATCTTGCACGCCTTAATGCTCTGGCTCGCCAGGCATCAAAGATTCCGCTCGCCTTTTTCCTCCCCCTCCATCTGCTCCACCCCCTGAACCTGGGCCTGGGTCTTCACCGGCAGGCCCCAGATGTGGATGAAGCCCAGAGAGGCGCTCTGGTCGAACACGTCGCCCTTATCATAGGTGGCCAGGCTATAGCTGTAAAGGGACTTGGGTGCCTTTCGCCCCACTACTGTGGCATTCCCCTTGTGGAGCTTGACCCGCACCGTGCCCGTGACGTGGCGCTGCGAACTCTGGACGTAGGCAGCAATGTCCTGATGCAGGGCGGTGAACCACAGCCCATTATAGATAAGGTCGGCATACTCCAGAGCTACCTTCTCTTTGAATCTCAATTGGTCCTTGGAGAGGGTCATCGCCTCCAGGGCCTTATGCGCCATGAGCAGCACTGTCGCCGCCGGCGCCTCATAGACCTCCCTCGACTTTATACCCACGAGCCTGTTTTCCACGTGGTCGATACGACCCACGCCGTGCTCCCCGGCAACCTGGTTCAGCTCCTGGATCAGGGAGACGCCATCCACCTCCTTGCCATCAAAGCTTACAGGTATCCCCCTCTCGAAGCCAATCTCCACATAAGCGGGCTCATCAGGGGCATCCGCTGGCGACTTGGTCCAGGCAAAGACCTCCTCCGGAGGCTCAGCCCAGGGATCCTCCAGAATGCCACACTCAATGCTCCTGCCCCACAGGTTTTCATCAATGGAATAGGGGCTAGCTACGGTGACGGGGACAGGGATGCCGTGCTTCTGGGCATATGCGATCTCCTCCTCGCGGGTCAGGCCCCATTCCCGAGCCGGGGCGATGACCCTGAGCTGGGGGGCAAGGGCAGCAACGCTGACATCAAACCTCACCTGGTCATTCCCCTTCCCGGTGCAGCCATGAGCCACCGCCGAAGCCCCCTCCTCGGTGGCGACATCCACGAGCAATTTGGCGATCAGGGGGCGAGCCAGCGCCGTGGCTAAGGGGTATTGCCCCTCATAGAGGGCATCGGCCTGGAGGGCGGGAAAAACGAAGTGTTTGACAAAAAGCCCCCTGGCATCCCGCACCACAGCCTTCACCGCCCCTGCATTTAGCGCCTTCTGCTGGATGACATCCATGTCCCTTTCGCCCCCAATCTCGACGGTAAGGGTGATGACATCCATGTGATAGTTTTCCTCGATCCACTTGATAGCTACCGAGGTGTCAAGTCCTCCACTATAAGCGAGTACAACCTTCTCTGCCACCGCTCAAAACCTCCAATCATTGGCTTCCAAAATTTGTATCCAAAAAGGATGTAATCTCCGAGCGCACCCTTGGCTGGTCCCACAGGTATTTATGACCGGGAGCCTTTATGAAACGATCGCCTATCATCGCCGCGCCCCCGGGAGGCTTTTCCGTGGTGGGCAAGCGCCAAGCATTCTCCCGAATTATAGACCATATATTTCCAGTGGACAAAACGTCGGGCGTTTCTCCGTTATCGTTTAATCCCAGGCTCCTCTGAGAAGTCGAGGCGCGATCCCAAAAGGGTTGCGATACCTGAATACTATACACCCTGGGATTATCCTCCAGATGCTTCATCGCCGCATTTACAAACATCGCCCCATTACACAAGCCAACCAGGATCACCTTGCAATCACTATTAGACTCCGTCAGCAAATCCACTTCATCGGCCAGTTTCTTCGCTCTTGAGGGGTAGCCGATTAGCGCGCCCATGATTTCCCTTGCCAGTCCCCGTAAATTATTCTCGCTCCTGATATAATTAACCGCTACCGAGCTATAGCCCATATCCCTCAATTCCGATTCTATTCCATCAAAAATACCTACCCAGTCGAGGTCGTCCTGGAAAGGCTTCCTGCCCCAACCGCCTGAGTTCCAGATAAGGACAATGTCCTCGCCTTGAGCCTCTAGTTGGATCGAGGTATGCTCATTATTACCGGTACCGCCCATGATATTAACGCAAAATAAGCCGAAGGTGACGTAAAAAACTGCCACCGCTGCCGCTATTCCCCAATACTTCCTCATTTGCCTTCATTTTCCCTCTCGCGGGCCAAAACCCTCTCCAGAATGGCTATTGCCTCATCTACCTCCTTCTCCCCAATGATCAGGGGAGGCATGAAACGAATGGCGCCAGGCCTTACTGCGTTAATCAGCAACCCCTGCTCCAGGCATCCCTTCACCACGCCGTCAGCGATATCCGTCGAGAATTCCATAGCCACAAGGAGACCGCGTCCTCGCACCTCAAGGATAAAGTCAAACTCCCCCTTCAGCCGCTCAAGGCTAGATGTCAGGTAGTTCCCCACGCGGCGGCAATTTTCTACTATATTATGCTCGAGGAGGAATTTCAAGGTGGCAAAACCGGCAGCACAGGCCAGGGGATTGCCCCCAAAGGTAGTGCCATGTTCCCCAGGCTCAAACACGGAGGCCCTCTCCTTCGCCAGGAAGGCGCCAATGGGAACGCCGCCACCAAGCCCCTTGGCCAGGGTCATGATATCAGGCTCCATCCCGCATTGCTCATAGGCAAAAAGGGTCCCTGTTCGCCCCATCCCGGTCTGAATCTCATCCAGAATCAGCAGGATGCCCCTCTCCTGGCACCAGGAGTGCACCTGCTTCAGGTAGTCATCTTTGGGGACGTTCACCCCCCCTTCGCCCTGAATCGCCTCCAGCATCACGGCGCAGGTTTTTCGCCCTGTGGCCGCCTTGATGGCATCAATACTGTCATACTCCACATTGATAAAGCCGCTGGGGAGCGGGGTATAGGGCTGTTGATGCTTGGTCTGGCCGGTGGCGGCGACCATAGCCAGGGTGCGACCATGAAATGAGTTCATCGTGGTGATGACTTCGTAGGCGCCATCTAGGTGGAGCTTGCCGTACTTGCGGGCGAGCTTTACCGCCCCCTCATTGGCTTCCGTCCCGCTATTGGAGAAGAAGACCCGATCGAAGCAGCTATTTTGAATCAAGAGCTCCGCCAGGCGTATTTGAGGAACGGTATAAAATTGATTCGATACCTGAATCAGTGTCCGAGCCTGCTCCGCCACAGCATTTGCTATCTCAGGATGGCAATGGCCCAGGGTGTTGACTGCCCAGCCGCCGACAAAGTCCAGATACTCTTTCCCGTCATCATCCCACACCCTTGCCCCCTCCCCCCGCACCAAGGTCACGGGCAAACGCTTCGAGGTGTTCATCATGTATTTGCGCTCCAGCGCCTGCCAATCAGTCATTCCCCTCTCCCAGTCAAAACAATGCTCGTTCCACTGCCCTTTCCCGCCATGGCCTTGAGCAGGGCATGGGCCTCTCGGCCATCGACGATCTGGGTTACAGCCACGGTGGAGAGCGCACGAAGGCATGCCTCCACCTTGGGAATCATGCCCCCGGAAACAACGCCCGAGCTCATCAGGGAACCGGCCTCATCAGCAGAGAGGCGAGGGAGCGATTTCCCCGAGCTATCCAGGATGCCGGGGACATCGGTGAGAAAAATAAGCCTCTCCACCCCCAGGGCGGCAGCGATTTCACCGGCAGCGGTGTCAGCATTGACATTGAGTTTTTCGCCTTTTTCGCCCTTGGCCTCCAAAGCTAAAGGAGCGACTATTGGCATGTAGCCTCCTTGAAGGATTGCTTCGATAGGCTCAGGGTTGATCTTCACCACTTCCCCAACATAGCCTAGCTCAGCGTCCTTCATCCTGGCCTCGATGAAGCCTCCATCAATTCCACTCAGGCCCACGGCTCGCCCACCCAGGGACTGGATGGCGGAAACAAGCTCCTTGTTGACCACCCCGGCAAGCACAGCGACCACTACCTCAAGGGTTTCATGGTCGGTCACCCTGAGCCCCTTTTCGAACTTGGTGGAGATGCCCTGCCGGGAAAGCCACTGGGTTATCACATCGCCGCCGCCGTGGACCACCACCGCCGTCCTGCCCTCCTGCTGCAGGGCGACCAGGTCCTCAAGGGTGGTATCATTGCTGCCCAGGGTTGAGCCCCCGATCTTGACCACGATGAGTTTTTTCAAACTATTCACTCCTAAGTGGTATATGCGCTATTGATGGTGACATATTCCTCAGAGAGGTCGCAGCCCCAGGCGGTGGCGGAAAAGCTCCCCAGGTTGAGGCACACCCGAATCGGCACCTCATCGCTTCCCATCGCCTCCCTCACCTCGTCCTCATCAAACGGATGGGGCGAGCCTCCCTTCATCAGGCATATGTTGTTGAGGAAGAGGTCGATCATTGAGCTCTCGATCTCTGCCCCGCTGCGACCCAGCGCAGCTATGATCCGCCCCCAGTTGGGGTCGCTTCCATGAATTGCCGCCTTCACCAGAGGCGAGCCGGCTATAGTGCGGGCAGCAACCCTGGCATCGGCAGCCGAGAGCGCCCCCTCCACAGCCACCTCGATGAGCCTGGTCGCCCCCTCGCCATCGCGGGCAATGCTTTTCACCAGATAAATGCAGACCTCTGTCAACGCAGCCCGAAAGGCCTCGGCATCGGCGCTGCCTTCCTCGATCATCTTGTTGCCCGCCACTCCATTGGCCAGGATTACTACCGTATCGTTGGGGCTGGTCTCGCCATCGATGGTAAGCATATTGAAGGAGAGGTTCACCGCCTTTCGAAGCGCCTGCTCCAGGAAATGGGAATCTATAGCGGCATCGGTAGCGAGGAAAGAGAGCATCGTAGCCAGGTCGGGATGGATCATCCCCGCCCCCTTGGCAATGCCCGCGATAATGCTCTCCTTTCCCCCCACCTCCAGGGAAAGCGCGATCTCCTTGGTGAAGGTGTCGGTGGTAGTCATCGCCTGCGCCAGCTGATGACCCCCCTCCTTTGAAAGAGCGACCTTTTCCACGCCTGCGCCGATAAGCTCCATGGGGAGCCTGGTGCCAATGACCCCGGTGCTGGCAACGAGGACATCCCCGGGAGGTAGCCCCAGCCTCTTTGCCGCAAGGCTTGCCATCTCAGCGGCATCCTCAAGACCCTGCTCACCGGTGCAGGCATTGGCACAGCCGGCGTTGACCACAATAGCCTGCGCCTTCCCACTGGCGATATGCTCTTGGCACAGGAGCACGGGGGCAGCTTTAATCCTATTGGTGGTGAACAGTCCAGCGGCAACACAGGGCGCTTCAGAATAGAGGATGCCCAGGTCGAGGCCACCCCTGGTCCTGAGGCCGGCATCGGTTGCGCCGGCGACGAAGCCACCGGGCGAAGTGATAGTGCCGCCAGGTATAGATTTCATATGGAAACTATATCATAGGAAGGTGGAGCAAGGCAAGAAGAGCCAGCCGCTTGATTTGTCTATGTCTTCCAGCAGGAGGGCAAAAAGGCTATACTAGCGTTAGTACCCCGTCTTTTTCACCTGACCTGGAGGACGAAAAAGCGAGAATGAAGGCGTGAGAGGCAAGACAGTCAGGAGACTGTGGCACCTTTTGGGCGGCTCCTTCTTCGCCGTCCTGGCATTCTTCGTCTCCGGGAATGCACTGCTTATCGCCATCGGGGC